>DATCWW010000102.1:0-16665 GCA_036566145.1 Gemmatimonadales bacterium | reverse complement strand
CTGCTGGATGGTCTTGGCCACGTCCTCGGCCGCGGCAGCGCTCGAGTCGGCCAGCCGCCGCACCTCCTCCGCCACGACCGCGAAGCCCCGGCCCTGCTCGCCCGCGCGCGCGGCCTCGATCGCGGCGTTGAGGGCGAGCAGGTTGGTCTGCGACGAGATCTGCTTGATGAGATCGATGAAGGCCGTGATCGGCTCGGAGAACCGGGCCAGCTCCTGCACCTGGTCGGCCGAGGTGCGGACTACTTCCCGCACGTCGAGGAGCGTCTGCCCCGCGGCGGCCACGTCCGCGCGATGGCGGGCGGCCAGCTCCTGGATCCGGTCGCCCAGTGCCGCGACCTGCGCCGCCGCCGTCGAGTTGGCCTCGGCGATCTGCCGCAGGCTCAGCAGCAGCGCGTCGGCCCGCTCCATGCCCTGCACCTGTTGCTCGGCACTGGTGGCCACCTTGACCATGGCGGTCGAGATCTCGCCGCTGCTCGCGGCCAGCTCCTCGCTCATGGCCGAGAAGTCGCTCGCGCTGTTGCCGATCTGGCTGGCTTCGCTGACCACGGCGACCACCACGTTCCGGAGCCGGCCGCTCATGTCGTCCAGCGCGCCGCCCAGCCGCTCCAGCTCTGACGGCATCCGCTCCACGTGGAGCGGCCGGAGGTCGCCGCCCCCGAAACGCTCGACGGCGGAGATCAGCTGCCCCAGCGGCCGGTCCACCATCCGCACGGTCCACAGCACGATCCAGACGCCGATGCCGAACGAGGCCAGGAACAGGAGCCACATCGTCTGCCGCCGCTGGTCGGCCTGGAGCCTGAGCTCGCGCGCGCGCGCCAGCGATCGGCTGGTCTGGGCCAGGGAGAGCGCGCGCACATCGCCCAGCAGGGTATCGGACGGGCTCCGGGCCAGCTCCGCCATGCGCCGCGCGTCGTCCGGCCGGCCATTGTCGGTCAGGGCGTGCGCCATGGCGTAGGCGACTTCGATCTTCGCCTGGTTGTCCGCGATCTTGTTGACGATGTAACGGTCGGAGGTGGTGAGCGAGGCGAGCCGGCGGTAGCGCCGCTGGAAGGCGTATGCGGAATCGCCGTCCTCCAGCATATCGACCCGGAGATCGTCGCTGGGGCGCACCAGATACTGCTCCGCCGAGCGGACCTCGGCCGAGACGGCGGAGACAAGGCCGTTCCCCAGGTCGGTGCCCTCCAGCAGCAGGCCGAGCTCCTGGTTGACCGACACGTCCAGCGAGCGGATCGAGGTCACGCCGAGCACGGCGATGCCGAAGACCAACCCAATCAGGACCACCATGCCGGCGACGATCCGGCTGCGCAGACTGCGCATCGGTTTCACGGGGCCTCCGCGACCGCGGTAGCCTGGTTCTCGACCTCGATTCGGCCCCGGTGCACCAGGCCGATGTAGACGTTCTGGTTGGGCACGTCGCCGACCGCGTCGAAGGACACGGCCCCGGTCACCCCCTCGAAGGCCGGCGTAACGCTCCCGACGCCCGCGAGCGCCCGGCGGACCGCTTCGCGCCGCGGACCCGAGCGGGCGATGACGTCCCTGAGCAGGTAGACCGCGTCGTAGGTCGCGGCTGCGGGCTGGTTGGGCGCGCCGGCATCGGGGAACTTGCGGCGATACGCCTCGACGAAGCGGCGATTGCTGGGGGTGGGGAGCCCGGGGAAGTAGGACGAGCTGTAGTAGACCCCCTCGCCCAGCTCACCAGCCTGCTCGATGCCCTCGAGGCCGTCGCCGCCGAGCACCGGCACGGAGAGTCCGCGAGCCCTGGCGTCCCGGATGATGGACTCCGCCTCGCCCCGGTTGCCGGCGACGAGGAGAAAGTCGAGCTTCCGGCGCCGCGCGAGGCGGTCGAGATAGGGGCCGACCGCGGGCTTGTCACCGAGATAGGGGTCCACCCCGTCGAGCTCACCGCCGAGGCGCAGGAACTCCTCGACGAAGGTGCGCCGGATGCCTCGGCCGTAAGGATCGTTGAGGTAGAGAACCGCGCCGCGCTGGAAGCCGAGCCGCTTGCGGACCCACTGCGCCAGTGCCGCGCCGTGAGCGTTGTCGCTGGGGCAGACCCGGAAGGTGTACTGGCCGGCCGCGGAGACCTCCGGCGCGGACGAGGACGGCGAGATCGCGACTACCGGATCGGACCCGCCGTTGTAGACCGGAGCCGCGGCGAGGGTGGCGTCGGAGAAGAGATGCCCGATGACCGCCGACACGCCGGCGTCGTAGAGCTCGCCGGCCACGAAGACGGCGGAGTCGGGATTGGCGTAGTCGTCCCGCAGGACCAGCTCCAGTCGGCGGCCGCCCACCCCCCCGCTGGCGTTGATCTCGTCGGCAGCGAGCTCGGCCGCGAGCTGCATGGGCCGGCCGATGGGATCGGTGAAGGGTCCGGCGACGCCGATACGGATGGGTCCGGATCCGCCGTTGGCGCACCCGAGTTGGACGACGGCGATCAGCACGGGGACGACGCGAGGGGCAATACGCCCGATCTGGTCGAACAATGCCAAGTGAGGCTCCGGAATGTTCGCCGGCTGGCTGCGATTGTGGAAGATGTTGTCAAAGCACATCTTGACTGTCGGCCGACGGTCTCATCGTTGCCGGAAGTGCAAAATGCGTACTCGGGGTGGAGGGCGACGATGGCTGGTGACTGGACCGATCGGTACCCTGACGCGGTGTTCGATCTGCACGGTCAGTCGGTGATCGAGGCGGCCACGAACGCGCTGCGGTTTCTGAAGGCCCAGGCCAGGGCCCGCCCCGGTGGTGTGGTGCGACTCGTGACCGGACGGGGACGAGGTGGTGGCGGGGCGCCGATCCGGACCCGGGTCCGGACGCTGCTTCGAACGGAGCGGGAGGACGGTGGAGTGGTGGCTGACTACGTCCTGGAGGATTCGGAAGGGAGCTTTCTCATCCGCCTCAGGTGAGGGTCAGGGGCCGGAGCCTGGGTCGTGGCCCCAGCGGTCGAGCACGCGGCCGTCAACCAGGCTGACCGACGCCGTCGTGCTGCCGCCTTCGGGTCGCCAGGTGAGCCGCAGCATCCGCCCACGGCGGACCCATTGCATCATCTTCTGACTGCCCTGCGTGGTTGTCCCGACGGCGCCGTATCGGCGAGTCAGCTGGTCGCGCCATGCGCGCAGGGTCGCCGGGTCCACCGGGGCAGACAGGGTGATCACCCCGGCAGCGCTATCCAGCGCGCTCACCCATAGCGCGAGACTCCCCGCCCTCGCGGAGTCGGGCAGCGTGCCCCGGCACTCGCGGACCCGCGGGTCCGTCCTGGCCTTCTCGCAGCGCAGCTGCCCCCGCCGCCGCCGAACCTCCGAGGAAATCTCCTGCAGCGATGCGCCGGCGCTGACGCCGAGGAAACGGAGTGCGCTGGTGTCCTGGAGGCTCGACATCCCTGGCGGCGGGAGCATCGGGGCGAGCCAGGCGCTCCAGGCCAGGGAGGCCGGGACGATCATGCGCGTCTCGAGAGGTGAGGGCCGGAGACACGAGAGCCCTCGCCGGAGGAGCGAGGGCCCAGGTGGGCGAGCCGTGTGAATGTGTTCGGAAAGGCGCGGAGCGCCGGGGGTCAGACCTTGCGGACGTTGGAGGCCTGAAGTCCCTTGGGACCCTCGACCACCTCGAACTCCACGTTGTCGCCTTCAGCGAGCGACCGGAATCCCTCCGCGACGATGGCGGTGTGGTGAACGAAAACGTCCTTGCCACCTTCCTGCGCGATGAAGCCAAACCCCTTCGCGTCGTTGAACCACTTGACCGTGCCCTTCGCCATTGCCACAACCTCTTGAAATGGGAGCCCGCAGGCCCCGGGGAAACCCCCAGCCCTCGTGGCCGGGTGAAAAAGCCCCAAAAAAAAGAGCCGCTCGGATTTGAATTCCGACCGGCCAGCGGTGACTCAAGAAAGCAAAGGCGGGACCGCGCTATTCATGGCCTAAGGTCATGCCCGGTCCGGAAATTGTCAATATGGCCTAATGTCAATATGGCCTAGCGTAAGACCACCCCGGCGGCCCTCAGCTCGTGGTCCAGCAGCCACCGCTTCCGGGTCAGACCACCCCCGTATCCCACCAGTCCGCCATCCTTGCCCACCACCCGGTGGCAGGGGATCAGGATCGCCAGGTGGTTGGCCGAGACCAGCCAGCCGATCTGTCGCGGGTGCAGTCCGGTAGCGCGGGCAACATCGTCGTAGGAGCGGGTCTCGCCCAGGGGGATCTTTCTAAGTGTCTTGAATACGGCAACTTGCGCTGGTGAAAGATCGAACCAGCGGCGCAGGTGCTCGGGGTAGGGAAAGGGGCGGGGGGAGCCGGCGAAGTACTCGTCCAGCCAGCCGGTGGTCTGGGGGCAGGTGCCCTGGCCGATGTGGAGCTCGGGCACCGCGGCCCGGAGCCGGACGGCCCATTTGACGCTGAGCGCCCGGGTCGGGAATTCGACGACCAGCGGACCGGCCTCGCACTCCACCACGGTCAGCGGGCCGATCGGCGAGCTATATGACGTCCACTCCACGCGCATCCGGGCGCTCTCCCGGGGCAAACGGTGAGAGCGAAAGGTACCGCAGGAAGTGCGAGGGAGCCATCGGGTCCCTGCGCGTCCGACAGCGCACATCTATATTCCGGCATGACCTCCCCGCAGACATTGGTGGTGCGCACCTTCACCGACCGAGCCGAAGGGCTATCGCACTTCGTGCTGCGGGCCGGGGAGGCCCCGAGGCTGCTCGCCTTCGATGACGCGCTCGGCTGCCCGGTGGAGACCGCGCTGGCCGCGCTGGAGTGGACGGGGGCGGTGGGGATTCTGCCGGACGACGATCTGCTGCACGCCGCGCGGCTCACCAGCGAGACGGCCGCGGCAGTGATCGAGCGCCGGAGCGCGGATGGCCGTCGGTTCGTCTACCTCGGCCCTCGCCTCGACGCGCCGCCGATGGACGTCTTCGAGGGCGCGGTCCTGTTCGACGAGCCGGGCGTGAAGGCGGTGGAGTTCACTCAGCGCGCGCACGCGCTGGCCCATTTCCTCCGCGCGACTGCCGGCGCCGGCGCGCTCCTGGCGCTGCTGGGTCGGCGGGCGCCCGAGGTCCGGCACCTGCGGCGCTGGCTGGGGCCCATCATTCAGGAGCTGGACGGACCGCGGCCCCTCGTGGCGGGGTGGTTTGCCGCCAGCTCGGCCGGATGCCTCTTCTCTTCGACGGACCGCGAGATCACCTACCGCTACATCGAGGTGGGGCTGGAGAGCTGAGTCGCCCTGCCGCCTCAACCAGCTGATTCGGGTGCTGTTGTTGATACACATGTCCACAATCGTGTGGACCGAATCGGTAGCGCGATGGCCCGAAGGTGGTTAGAAATCCACAATTCCGCCGCCCTTCGGTGGCGTAACCCGAATAAAATCAGGCACTTGCGCGATTGGGTGGGCTCCCTATCTTAGTCTCCACGCGCCGGCGGGATACGTACTGAGACCCCGAGTCACAGTGGCGGCCAGCAGGCGGGTTCGAGCGGGATATCAGGGGAGAATGCCGACGCAACCAAGGGCTCAGGCATTCGGTGATCCTGGTGATCACCCCGGCTCGAACAGGTGAAGCCAGTCGCGTGCTTCATCCGCCCCGATCTTGCGCCTCGGGGTGCAGTGCGAAAGGTCGGTCCGCGACCCGATCTGACTCGCAGCGCTCGAATGGACGAACCAGGTGGGATGGCCATCCGGCCTGGGGATCGAACCAAGGCTCCACCTCGCCCTCCCGAAGCGGCGAAACAGCCAACCGGTGGCAGGTGGAAGAAGAACGGCGGCAGCGATGCCTCGCCCTTGGATAGTCCAATCGGGAACGGCCGTCTAGCCACGACTAGGCGGCCGTTCTTTTTTTGCTGCCCAGAGGATCGGGTGTGGTGTCGCCAGCGGCGAGCTGGCGTGGGATGCGTTGCGGCAGGAATTAGCCGCAGATGAACGCAGACGACGCAGATGGTTCCGACGACTGATTGGCTCCGCTGCACTCAGACCTTCGCTCCACAGTTCTTCTCCTGCTCTCCATCCGCGTCATCTGCGTGCATCTGCGGCCGCACCGCTTCCGGCGTCCCGCTCTCCCCATTCGCTCCGCCCGCGGAACACCCGCCGATGATCCACCTGCCAAATCGATCGGGTGCTGAGCGGCTCCTGTTCGGCGAAGTCCTCGGGCGACGCCAGCGCCTCGGCCATGCTGCTCGTCTTGGCGCTCGCGTCGTCGGCGTAGTGCAGCACTTCCGCCTCGAGGGTCATCGGGCGAACCGGGGCGCCGTGCTCGAGCATCCCGTGATGCGAGGCGATCAGGTGCTGAAGGAGCACGACTTCTCGGCCGGAGCAGGGCGTCGCCGAATCGCGCGCCAGACGGCGGTCGAGCATCAGCATGCCCAGGGCGACGTGTCCCATCAGCGCGCCCGCCTCGGTGAGCTCGAAGATGCCGCCGCGCCAGGCGTAGGCCTCGAGCTTGCCTACGTCGTGCAGCATGGCGCCGGCCAGCACCAGCTCGCGATCGGCACCGGAGGCGAGCGCCATCGCGCGCCCGATGCTCGCGACCTCGACCGTGTGCTGGAGCAGCCCTCCAAGCCGCGCGTGGTGACCCATCGTGCTGGCCGGGCACTCCTCGTAGGCGGCTCGAAACGCGGGGTCGTCGTAGAACAGGCCGAGCACGCGCCGGAGCCGAGGCCGGTGGAGCGCGCGACGGGCCTCATCGAGCAAGGTCCAGTCGGCGGCTGTAGTCGTGGTGCCCGGCACCAGCGCCCGGAGCGGGGCCGCACCGGGCGGCGCGATGCGCAAAGCGGCCAGCTCGAGCTGGCGGACACCACGGAAGGCGCCGATCCGGCCCGAGGCGGACACGATCGTTCCGCGGACGATGCCCGCCGCCCACGCCTGACGCTCTCCCCAGAGCGGCGCGGTGCCGATGCGCCCGGCGTGCGTTCCCAGGACGAGGATGGTGCCTTCCCGACCCTCACCCCAGGCCCGCCGCTCGACCTGATGCACCAGCATGAGGGCTTCGACCCGGCTGCCGATGGGCCCCAGGATCGGATCGGACACCTGCATCACTTCGGCGGGCGGTTCCGATTACGTTTTCGAGCATGACCCCGACTCACCTGGTGATCCTCGACGGCGATGCGGCCCGGCGAGCCGAGCTGCTGGCGCTGCTTCGGGGTGCCGGGCACCACGCGGCGGTGGCGCCGGATGGGGAGGCTGCCGCGCAGGCCCTTACCCGCCCGGGATTCGACCTGATGCTGCTGGACCTCGCGTGGCCGGAGCTGAGCCTGGCCCGGCTGCGCGAGGCACTCGCACCCAGCCCCGACGCCGAGCCGGAGTCGCTGGAGGCCGCCGAGCGGCGCCACATTGCGCTGACCCTCCGATTCACCGCCGGCAATAAACGGAGAGCCGCGGAACTGCTCGGCATCGCGCGCTCGACCCTGCTGCACAAGGTGCGCAAGTACGGGCTGAGCCCCGAGTGACGCCGTCGGTCAGAAGCCACGCTGGATCCGCACCCGCCCCAGTCGCGAGACGACGACCGTCCGGATGGCGGCCCCCCTCGTGATCTGAAACGTGGCGTTGGACAGGCCCATGCTCAGTCCGACCGGCGAAAAGGTGAGCTTCCGGATGGGCCCGGCCAGCGAGGCCCCGCTTGCCGCCGGGCCGGCCCCTCGCCAGACGACGGAGTCGGCGAGTGTGGCGATGCGGAGGCTGTCGGGCGCCACGGTGAGGACCAGCGGCCGGCTCAACAGAATGGCGGCGACCCGAGCGCGGCTGTGCGCGAGGATCACCGCCTGGGCGGCCTGTTCCGCGCTCCAGCCATCGCGGAGGGGAGCGATGCGCGGCAGGGCGATGCCGAGCAGCAGCGCGATGATGGCGAGTACGAGGGTGAGCTCCACAACCGTATAGCCGCGTTGCATGCGATAACTTTGGCGACGCGCGAGTAGCGTACGGTATGCCGGAATACGCGTGCCGGTGCAGGATGCTGCGTGGCCTTGCCGGGAGGCGTTCTCCGGGCGATACTAGCTCTACCCCGGACCCCCCACCTGGAAGGAAAGCGCCTGTTCACCTCCGAGCAGCTCTTCGACGAGGTCGGGTCGTCGGCTGACGTGCTTCGGCATGCCCCGTTCCTGGAGCGTGCCCGGGTCGAACGCGATCTCGACCGCGAGGTTTCGGCGCGCCTGGCGCTCGCCGCGTACGTGACGGCGCGGCTGGTGGACCGCCTGCACGAAGGGGCCACCGACGACGAGAGCCGTGAGGCCTTCACCTGGCAGGTGGAGGCGGTGCGGCGACATCTGTCGGACCTTCCGGCGGAGCTGCCCGAGACCGCGCACCTGGTGGGCATTCTCGAGGCCGTGCCTCCCGCGGGGAAGGCGCCGACCGGCCTGCGACTCGGCCTCACGGCCTACGCGTATTTCCTCGAACATGAAGCCCGCCTGTCCGAGGCGCTGGAAGTCCTCGGTCTGGCTGCCCGGTGCCACGGGCGCGCGATTCCCCCGGGGGAGTTCGCGGCGATCGCCCTGTTCGCCGCTCGGCTGCATCGGCTTCAGGCGCACTGGGCCGCGGCGAATGCCAGCTATGCCGCGGCGGAGGAGGCCGGCCAGGCCGCGGGAGACATGGTCACCGTCCTCCGGAGCCGGCTCGGTCGGACCGGGGTGCTGCGGGGTCAAGGCAACCTGCCTGCCAGCCGTGCGCTGGCCGAGTCGGTGCTCAGGACGGCGGAGGAGCTGAGTCTCCGCGACGTCCAAGCGATGGCCAGCGCGGACCTGGGCGCGGTGCTGGTGCTGCAGGGGCAGTTCCCCGAGTCGGTGCAGGCGAGGTATCGGGCCTTCCGGCTGGCCGACGACCAGATCCAGCGGATGCGGTATCTGGGCGAGCTGGGCGAGGGCCTGACCCAGATCGGGGCCTACGGGGCCGCGCGCACGGCCTTCGAGATCGTGATCGCCTCGCAGGCGAGCTTTCTGGTGCGTACCAACGCCGTTCTCGAGCTGATGGAGCTGGAGTCGGGGGTGGACAATCGGGTCGCCTTCGAGCGGCTCCGGGCCGAAGCGGAAACCGTGCGGGAGCGCATGCCGCCCAGCATGAAGGCGGACTACCTGTATAAGGTCGGGGTCGGCTTGGCTCGTTTCAGCAAGGTGGCGCGCGCACGGGAAGTGCTGAGCGATGGGCTGCGGCTCAGCGAGGCGAACGGCCTCAACGCATGGTACTTCCGGATCGAACGAGCCCTGCAGAGCCTGGCGAGCGGCGCGGCCGACGCCATTCGCGAGCCCACGCTTCCCGCCCCGTCCGGGCTGAGCGAGCTGCCGGCCGTTCAGGAAGTGGCGCTGGGGCTCCGCGAGTACGCCCTGTCGGGCGCCTAGTTGTTGGAGCCCTGGCCCTCGAGCGACGGTACCGGGGTGTCCGACGGACCGGTCGCGTCGGTTCTGGTGCAGGCCGTCGTGAGCAGGGCCAGGGACAACGAGGCGATCGCGAGCCAGTTGGAAGCGCGACGTGCCATGGTGGTACCCTCCGATGGGACGAATCTGGATAGGGGTACCGACAATGTGGCGCGACGCATCCGGCCGATTTAGGGCCTTTTTGCGACAATTAGGGGCCGATTTGCGACACTTGCTCCTGGCTGCCGTCCCCGCCGAGCGCCTGTTCAGGCTGCGGACCCTGGATCCGGACCGGTTCCAGTGGGTCGCGGTGAACGGCTGGCCCGAGGCGGTGGAGGTCATCCGGGCCAAGCCGATCGACATGGCGGTCGTCGATCCGCTCCTGACGGGCGGGACCCCTCGTCCCCACGGCATCGAGCGGCTTCGGCTTTTCTTCCCGTCGCTCCCCCTCCTGGTCTACACCGACCTCACCCCGGCCAACGCCGCGGTGCTGCTGCAGCTCGGCCGCGCCGGAATCCGCCGGGTGATCGTCCATCGCTTCGAGGACGCCCCGAGCGCGCTGCGCGCCGCGCTGCTGAGCGAGCTGGAGCAGAGCGCCTCGCAGCAGGTCATGCAGGCGCTGGAGCCGACCCTGCGGGAGCTGCCGTCGGAGCTGCGCGAGGCGCTCGAGCTCATGCTGCACACCCCCGGCGACGGTCCGACGGTCACCGCCCTGGCCGACCGGGCGCAGCTCACCCGGCGCACCTGCGAGCGGTGGTTCACCAAGGTCGGGCTGCCTTCGCCGCGCATGGTGATGGTGCTCATCCGGCTGCTGTACGCCCACCGTCTGCTGCTCGACCCCGGCTATACCGTCGAGGACGTCGCGCTCAAGCTGGGCTACAGTAAGACCAAGACGCTGCAGATGCACCTGCGGGCGGTGTTTGGCTACACCGCGGGCGAGCTCCGGGTCTCGCTCGGCAGCGAGGACGCGCTGGGGATCGTGACCCAGCGCTACTTCCACCAGCTCAACCAGGTCGCGGTCTGATGCCGCGGATCCTGATCGTGGACGACGAGCCGGCGCTGCGCCGGACCTACGAGCGGGCCCTCCGCCCCCACGGCTTCGAGGTGACCGCCGTGGGCGATCCGCACCTGGCCTACGAGCTGCTCGAGTCGGTGGAGCACGACCTCGTGCTCCTGGACATTCACCTCCCCGGGCTTGCCGGGGACGCGCTCTATCTTGCCCTCGCTCGGCGCTGGCCGGGGCTGGCCGGCCGGGTCCTGCTCATGACCGGCGATCCCGGCGCGCTCGACCGGGACTGGCCGGCGGAGCTTCGCCGCCGGCCGGTCCTGCTCAAGCCGTTCAGCCTCGACGCGCTGCTCGATGCCGTCGTGCTGGCGCTGGCCGAGGCGGAGGCAAGGGAGCCGCAACGGAAACGGAACGGCGGATGACGGCTGGTCTGACCCTCGCGGCGCCGCCCGACGGCCTCGCGACCCTCCGGGAGTACCGCGCGCTGGCCCCCTGGGGGCTCCGCGATCTGGCCGCGCTCGCGGCCGGAGTGCTGGATGCCTCGGGGGTAGTGCCGGTGAACGCGGCGGCGCGGGCCCGGCCGAGCGAGCGAACCATTCGCTTCTACGTGGCGCGCGGGCTGGTGAGCCCTCCCGACGGCCGGGGGACGGCCGCGGTCTACTCTTACCGCCACCTGCTCCAGGTGCTGGCCATCAAGCTGCGGCAGATGGAAGGGGCCACGCTGGAGGCGCTGACCCGCGAGCTCACCGGGCTCACCGGCGACCTGATCGAGCGCCGGGTGGCCCTCGCGCTGGGCCCCGGGCTGCCTCGGCCGGACCGCCTGCCCCTGCTTCATGCGCCGGGGACCGGGCGGGGACGGGTCGGACGGGCGGTGTTGGGCTGGCTCACGCCGGTCGAGGCGGCCCGCGGCGGGGGCGAGGTGGTCCGGCGGATCGCCGTGGCGCCGGGCGTCGAGATGCTGATCGACGAGCAGCACCCGGTGCTCCGCCTCAACGGCGATACCGCCGCGATCGCCGAGGCGCTCCGGTCGGCGCTCGCCGGCCTCGTCACTTCCTGATTTTCCTCCCCTGAGGGTGCAGCCATGGCCACGATCGTTCTGCTGGTGGTGCTCGTCGTCGTCGTGCTCTGGGTCATCGGGGCCTACAATCGCCTGATCGCGCTCAAGAACCAGGTGGCCAACGCCTGGAAGCAGATCGACGTCCAGCTCAAGCGCCGGCACGACCTGATCCCCAACCTGGTGAACACGGTCAAGGGCGCTATGGACTTCGAGCGCGGCACGCTGGAGGCGGTGATCGCGGCCCGGAACAAGGCGGTGAGCGCCACGGGAGTGAAGCAGACGGCCCAGGCCGAAGGCGAGCTCACCCAGGCGCTGGGCCGGCTCTTCGCCCTCACCGAGGCCTACCCCGATCTCAAGGCGAATCAGAACGTGCTGCAGCTGCAGGAGGAGCTCACGAGCACCGAGAACAAGGTCGGGTTCGCCCGGCAGCTCTACAACGACACCGCGACCCAGTACAACACCAAGCAGGCCACCTTCCCCACGCTGCTGGTGGCCGGGCTCGCCAAGGCGACGCCGGCGGAGCTCTGGGAGATCGAGGACGCCGCCGAGCGCGCGGTGCCCAACGTCGATCTGTCGTTCAACAAGCCGGCGACGTGAGCGAGGACGCCAACCTCTTCGCTCAGCAGGAAGCCAATCGCCGCCGCTCCACCTGGCTCATGGTCGGGTTCATCGTTTTCTTCGCCTGGGTGGGGTTCGGCGGCGACCTCGCCTTCGGCCTCCTCACCGCCGACTCCCCGCCCGATTCCTACCACCATGTGATCCCCGTCATCGGGATCTTCACCACTCTGGTCGCCGGCGGGATCTGCTGGTTCTCCTGGCGCTTCGGCGCCCAGCGGGTGCTCTGGTCCACCGGGGCCTGGGAGATCGTCGAGCCCGCCACCCCGGCGCAGCGCCAGCTGGTGAACGTGGTGGAGGAGATGGCGATCGCCTCGGGGATCCCGAAGCCCAAGGTGTACGTGGTGCCGGATCCCGATCCCAACGCGTTCGCCACCGGCCGCGACGCCCAGACGGCGAGCCTCGCGGTGACCGAGGGACTGCTCGAGGCGCTCAACCGCGACGAACTGCAGGCGGTCGTGGCCCACGAGATGGCCCATATCCGGAACCTGGACATCCGGCTGATGACGCTGCTGGCGGGGATGGTGGGCGCGATCGCGCTGATGTCCGACGGGATGGGGCGGACGCTGCGCCTGGGGCGCTACGGCGGCAGCAGCGGGCGGAGCAGCAGCAGCAGCGGGGGGAACGGGAAGGGCGGCGGCAACCCGCTCGGCCTCATCGTGCTGGTGCTCTGGCTGGTGACCCTGATCGTCGCCCCGGTGGTTTCGCAGATCCTCGCGATGTCGGTGAGCCGGAAGCGCGAATACCTGGCCGATGCCAGCGGGGCGCAGTTCACCCGGAACCCGCTGGCGCTCGCCGCCGCCCTGCAGAAGCTGGCGGCCGCCACGGCGCCCACCCGGGCGATCACCCGCGGCGCCGCCCACCTCTGCATCGTGGATCCCTCACCCGGCCTGCTCTCCGAGCGCAGCGGCCTGCTGGCCGACGTGCTCGCCAGCCATCCGCCCATCACGCAACGGATCGACCGGCTCAGGGCGATGGCGTATGTCGGGCCGACGTCCGGGGCGGCCGAAGGCGTGGCCTCCTAGCCTCCTCTCGTGCTCAGATCCACCAGGTCGGCCGTGAAGGCGCCGGGGTCGAACGGCAGGGGCACCACCATGTCGGCGCCGGCCGCCCGCGCCGGAGCGCCGTCACCCGTGGTGAGCGCCACGAGCCGATAGGTCCGACACTCGGCCGCCTGAAACCCGCCGAACGGATGCGCGCCGGCCGCATCGCTGCCTCCGCTCACCACCACCAGGCGGACCCCGACGCCCTGCGCCCGGGCCTGGAGATCGGCCACGTCGGCCGCCGGGTGCACCTCGAAGCCGACGTGACGGAGCAGCAGCGACACCACCCGGGTCAGGTCCTCGTCGGCCAGCAGCACCACCACGCGGCCGAGGCTCAGCGCCGGAGCGGTCCCGCCCGGAGCGTCCAGGTCCACCATCCGCACCCCCGCGACGTAGCTCTTGGTCCGGATCTCCCGCAGGTCGCCGATCTGGCGCACGATGTCCCGGATCCGGCGCAGGGCGGTCTGGATCTCCTGCAGCCCCTCCCGCCGCTTCGACTCGGGCATGGCGGGATCCGCCAGCAGCAGCTCCACGTCGGCGAAGGCCGACATGAGCGGGTTGTTGATCTCGTGGTGCAGGGTCACCGTCATCTCGCCGATCGCCGCCAGCCGCTCGGCACGAAGCAGGTCGCGCTGGGAGGCGGCCAGCGCCTTGCGGAGCTCCCGGGCCCGGCGGACCCGTTCCAGCACCTGCGGCAGCATCTCCGTGAGCGAGGCGTCCTTCGCGAGGTAGTCGTCGGCCCCGCGACGGAGGGCGGTCGCGGCCAGGGACTCGTTGCCGTGGGCCGTGATCATCACCACCGCCGGCGGATGCGGCCGCGCCCGGATGGCGTCCAGGACGTCGAGACCGGTGCTGTCGGGCAGCTGGTGGTCGAGGAGGACGACGGCGACCCCGTTCTCGTCCAGCCGCTCCAGCGCCTCCCGGCCGCTGGCGGCGTGCACCAGTTCGCCGACCCCCTTCGCGGCCAGGATCTTCTTGACCAGGCGCACGATCATGGGGTCGTCGTCGACGAGCAGGATGCGGCCGGGCGCCGCGGGAACGGGCACGCTCAGACGCGACCGTCGTCGAGGAAGACGAGCGCCTGACGATGGCCGATCACGGTGGCGAGGGCCTCGTGGACCGCGGGGTCGAGCATGCTGCCCGCCAGGTCGCGCATCCGCTCGACGGCGATCTCGGGCGGCATCTTTTCCTGGTAGGGCCGGGAGGTGGTCAGGGCGTCGTAGATCTCCACCGCCCCGATGATGCGCGCGCCGAGGGGTATGGCTTCGCCGGCCAGGCGGTCGGGGTAGCCGCCCCCGTCCCAGCGCTCGTGGTGGCTCCGGACGAAGGTGATGACGTCCCTGAGGTGGACCAGCGGGGCGAGGATCTGGGAGCCCACCAGCACGTGCTGCTTGACGTGCTCGAACTCGGTGTCGGTGAGCGGCCCCTGCTTGTTCAGGATCTCCTCGCGGATGCCGATCTTGCCGATGTCGTGCAGCCGGCCCCCGGTGCGGATCGCTTCCACGGCCTCGTCGCTGCACCCCAGCTGCGCGGCGACGCTGGCCGAGAGGTCGGCCACCCGGGCGGAGTGGCCGCGGAGATGGGGGTCCTTGGCTTCGAGCGCGTTGACCAGCGCCTCGAGCGTGGCCACCGAGATGCGCTCCTGCGCGGCCTGCTCCAGCCGGCGCTCCGCCACCCGGAGCGCGACCTCTTCCTTCAGCCACTGATTGATCTGCTGGCCTTCGAGCATGGTGTCCCGGCGCCGCAGCGCGTTCTGGATGGCGCGGCCGAGCACGGGGAGGTCGATCGGCTTGATGAGGTAGTCCAGCGCGCCGCGCTGCATGCACAGGGCCGCGCTGGTAGCGTCGTTGACCGCCGTGAGCATGAGGAGCGCCAGGTTGGGCTCCAGATCCAGCACCCGGGGCACCAGGTCGATGCCGCTCTCGCCGGGGAGATTCACGTCCAGCAGCATGCCGGTGACCTTGCGCCGCTGGAGCAGGGCGAGGGCCTCGTCCCCGGTGGCCGCCGTCGCGACCTCGTACCCCTCGTGCACGAGATACTTCCGGACCGAGCTCCGGATCGCCTCTTCGTCGTCCACGACCACCAGCGTCACCGGACCGTCGGGGAGGAGCACACACACTCCTGCCGGGGGGGAACCGGGGGCTGGGAGCCGGACCGGCGCCTCACACGGCGAACTGGATTGCTCAGGGAGACTGGAAGCTAGGACCCGTTCCGAACCGGGTCAATCGCCGTCCACGAAGGAGACCGCGACCCGCTCGGGGATGATGCCAGCCTCGAACCCCCGGTCCAGCAGCCGCTGCACCGCCTCACGTCCCCGGGGGCCGTAGTCCACCGTCCAGTGGTTCACGTACATCCCCACGAAGGTGTCGGTCCGCTCGTCGCCGATCCCGCGGTTGTACTGCCTGGCATGGGCCAGGGCGGGGGCGCGGTGCTCCAGCGCGTAGACGATGCTGGCCTTGAGGTCGCGGGCGATCTGCGCGGTGACCGCCGGCCCGAGGTCGCGCCGCACCGCATTGCCACCCAGCGGCAGGGGGAGCCCGGTGTCTTCCATCCACCAGGCCCCGAGATCGGCCCAGAGGTGGAGACCGTCGTCGGCGTAGGTGAGCTGGCCTTCGTGGATCAACAGGCCCACGTCCACCTCCCCCCGGTGGACCGCGTCCTCGATCCGGTCGAACGGCACCACGACCGGCTCGAGCTCGGGCTGGTAGAGCCGGAGAGCCAGGTAGGCGGTGGTGAGGAGTCCGGGCACGGCGACCCGTCGCCCTCGGAGCGCGGCGCGCGGGTCCGCGGGGGCCGGGGCCGTGGCGACCAGACGAGGGCCGTACCCGTCGCCCATCGAGGAACCGGAACCGAGGAGAGCGTATTGGCGCCAGAGATAGGCGTACGCGTGAATGGAGACCGCGGTCACCTCCAGCTCGGCGCGCCGGGCGCGCTGGTTGAGGGACTCGATGTCGGCGAGCTCATGCACGTACCGGAGATCGCCGGTGTCGAGCTTCCCTTCGGCGAGCGCGTAGAACATGAAGGCGTCGTCGGAGTCGGGGCTGTGGGCGACGTGGATGGTGCGGGGCATGGGCTCCTCTAGGGCGCACTACCGCCCGTCTTGAACTCCTCGATCACCGGCGCGTGGTCCCGGTACTCCGGACGACCGGCGGCCGACTCGGCGGCGTAGTGGCTGGCGAAGTCGCGCCGGGCCCGGGCGGCGGCGGCGCTGTCCCCCGCGAGCTCGGCGGCGCTCCCGAGGACGACGTAACCCAGCAGATGCCCCGGAGACTCCCGCAGGATGGTGTCCGCCAGGGCGCGCGCGCCGGCCAGGTCTCCGGTCTGGAGCCGGAGCACCGCGGCGTGGTAGCGGGCGTCCGCGTCCACCGTGTCGAGCTGGGTGTAGGCGCCGAGGGCCATCGGGGTGAACCGCAGGACCTGCGCGCTGTCGCCCCGCTGCGCCGCCTCCATGATCCGGTTGAACAACCGATCGAAGCGCTCCCGGGGCGACATCTGGCTGATGTCGGGGGCCGCCCCGCTCGGGACGTCCGACGTGCCGGCGCCGCCCGCCCCGGGGTTGGCCATCTGGGGTATGGCCGGCGCGGGCTGGTCGCGCACCACCCGCCAGACGATGCCGCCGAGCAGGACCGCGCA
>DATCWW010000385.1:0-5263 GCA_036566145.1 Gemmatimonadales bacterium | reverse complement strand
AGCCGGCGCCGGAACCCGTCGACGACAGCAAGCCGGCCAGTCTCGCGTCCCTGATGGCCGCCGGCGATCCCGACGCGCCGCCCCGTCTCTTCGGGCCGCCGCGCGGCGAGTCCCTGCACGAGACGCTGCGCGCCTACACCCATCAGCCCTATCGGCCGCTTCGCCGGAGCGAGTTCCATTCCTCGGGCTTCCTCACCGAGGGTCAGGAGCTGCCATACGGCGACGTCATCAACCTGGTGACCCCGCCCCAGATCGACGCCGAGCCGAGCAACAGCAACGCCCTCCCGTACGCCCGGATTGCGGTCCAGGCGCCCAAGGGCGCCGTGTACCAGGTGGGCGACAGCCTGCTGGTGGTGCAGCTGGGCCCGGAGCTCAAGCCTTACGGCGACGTGGTGATGCCGACCGGTATCGCCCGCGTCATCGATACGGCCGACGGCCGGTACCTGGCCGAGGTCGTGGCCCTCTACGGACCGATCCGCCGGGGCCAGCGGGTCCTGCCCGCGGAGACCTTCGTGCCGGCGGCCGGCGTCAAGGCGGTGCCGGTGAGCGGCGGGGTGCACGCCACGCTGCTCGGTGGCCCCCGCCGTCAGGATCTGAAGGCGCCCCAGATGGTGGTCTTCCTCGACAAGGGCAAGCAGGACGGCGTGGCCGCGGGAGACCTGTTCGAGATCCGGCGCCATCCCAAGCGCCTCGACGACGGCAGCATTCGGGTCAACGAAGTCATGGCGACGCTGCAGGTGGTGCACGTGCGGGAGCACACCGCCACGGCCCGAGTCATCAACGTCGTCACCCCCGACATTCAGCCGGGCGCCAGCGTGGTGCAGGTGGCCAAGCTTCCGTAATCGGCGACAGCAGGACGACAGTGGGGCCGACGGGCGGCGCGGACGCGCCGCCCGTCGGCTTTTTGGGCAGTTGTCCTCGGGCCCGCTGCCAATCGCCCCCGCCCTCCACCTATATTGCTGCGCAACCATCTGCCGGAGATTCTCCTGATGAGCCATACTGAATGAGCGGCCGGGTTCTGGTCACCGGCGGCGCCGGCTTCATCGGCTCCCACATCGCCGAAGCCTACCTCGCCGCCGGGTGGGAGGTCGTCGTGCTCGACGACCTTTCCCGTGGCCACCAGCGCAACATCCCGTCTGCTGCCCGATTCGTACGAGCCGACATCCGCTCTCCCGAAGCCCGGAAGCTGCTCGCCACCGGCGGGTTCACCGTTCTCAGCCACCACGCGGCGCAGATCGACGTTCGGGTATCGGTGGATCAGCCCGCCCTCGACGCGGAGATCAACCTCGTGGGGTTCGCCAACCTGCTCGACGGGGCGGGGGCCGGCGGGGTCAAGCGAGTGGTCTTCGCCAGCAGCGGCGGGGTGGTCTACGGTGATCCCGAGGTCGTTCCCACCCCGGAGACGGCGCCCAAGCTGCCGATCTCGCCCTACGGGGTGAGCAAGCTGTCGGGCGAGTACTACCTGCGGGCGCTGGGCGCCCTGCGCGGCTTCGAGGGGGTGGCGATGCGCTACGCCAACGTCTTCGGGCCGCGACAGGATCCGAAATCCGAGGCCGGCGTGGTGTCCATCTTCGTGTCCCGTCTGCTCGCCAGGCAGCCTCTTACCGTCTTCGGCGACGGCCGCCAGACCCGCGACTACGTCTTCGTGAAGGATGTGGCGCGGGCCAACGTGCTGGCCAGCACGGCGGCGCTGCCGCCGGGCACCGACCTCGACGCGCCCGCGATCAACATCGCCACCGGCATCCAGCGCAGCGTGCTCGACCTGACCCAGTCGATCGGGCAGGTCATGAAGGTCACGCCGGAGCTGGAGTTCGCCCCGCCCCGGCCGGGCGAGCTGTTCCGCAGTTCGCTCGCGATCGGCAAAGCCAAGTCGGTGCTCGGCTGGGTACCCGAGGTCCGGTTCGAGGACGGACTCGTGCCGCTCATCGAGTGGTTCAAGAAGGAGGCGCGATGATCCTCCAGACCGGCGGCGCGGTGCCCCGGACGCCGATCGAGCTGGTGCTCACCGCCAGCCTCGAGACCAAGATCGTCCTCGTGATCACCGCCGTCTTCTCCCTGGTCTCCTGGTTCATCATCGTCCTCAAGTGGTGGCAGTTCCGCCGGCTCAACCGGCAGGCGGACCGCTTCTTCGCCGAGATGGAGCGGACCACCCGGCTGCAGGACGCCTATCACGCGGTGATGAAGCAGCCGCCCTCGCCCTACAACCGGCTGTTCCGTGAAGCGATCACCTTCTACAGCGAGCTCCGGCCAGGCGCGCTCCGGGAGGAGCGCGGCGCCGACCGGAGCTCGCTCTCGATGACCCAGCTCGAGGCGCTCAAGATGGTGCTGGGGAAGGAAGTCGCGGCCGAGCGGGACCTGCTGGGCCACTACATCCCCTGGCTCGCCACCATCGGGTCGGTGAGCCCGCTGCTGGGACTGCTCGGCACGACGGTCGGCATCATCAACGCATTCACCGGGATAGCGACGAAGGGCTCGGGCAACCTGGCGGCGGTGGCGCCTGGTGTGGCGGAGGCGCTGGTGGCCACCTTCGCCGGCCTGGCGGCGGCGATCCCGGCCGTGATCACCTACAATCTGTACGTGAACCGGACCCGCCTGTTCGCGGGTGAGCTCGAAGGCTTCGCCAACGAGCTGGTCGGGACGATGGCCCGGGAAGGACTCATCTGATATGGCGGCGAGCCTCGGGGGAGGACTGGGCGACCAGCGCGGTGAGTTGCCGCTCATGGCGGACGTGAACGTCACCTCGCTGGTGGACGTCATGCTGGTGCTCCTGATCATCTTCATGATCACGGCACCGATCATGCAGGGCGGGGTCGACGTCGAGCTTCCCCGGGCCGAAGCGCGGCCGCTCTCCCCCAAGGAGGGGATGGTGGTCACGGTGAACCGGGACGGGCGCATCTACGTGGACCAGACGCCGGTGACCTACCGCGACTTCCGTGTGACCTTCCGCAGCTTGGTGGCGACCCGCAAACCGACCGGCGTGTATCTCCAGGCCGACGACCGGGTGCCGTATGGGGACGTCGTCCGGGTGCTGGCCGTGGTGCGTGGCGCCGGGGTGCAGAACGTCGGGCTCGTCGCGGCGGACGAATCGACGCCGTGATCGTTCGTGCGCTCGACCGGGGCGATCCGCCCGGCAGGACGGCCGGGATGATCGGCACGGTGCTGGTTCATGCCGCCGCCGCGGCGTTCCTGTTCACCCAGGCGAGGAGCGGTCCGCCCTCGCCGCCGGTCTACGCGGTGGAGCTTCTCGCCGCGCCCGCTCCGGCGCCGCGCCAGCGGCTGGCCCGCGAAGCGGTGCCGACTCCACCGCCACCGGAGAAGCCGGCCCCGGTGAAGCCGCAGCCCAAGCCGGCCAAGACCGCGCCGATCCCCGAGCCCAAGCGTCCGGCGCCCACCGAGCCCAACCGCGAGCCGCCGCCCAAGACCCAGGCGCCCGTCACACCGGCCCCCGGCGAGACGCCGAGCACCGGCAGCGACGTGACCACCATCAAGACCCCCGGTCTGCAGTTTCCCTACCCCGAGTATCTCCGGAACATCGTGAATCAGGTCTATCAGCGATGGGACCGGGACGGGGCGCGGGAGGGCGCCTTCGCCGAGGTCAGCTTCATGATCCTGCGCGACGGCTCGGTCCAGGACATCCATTTCGTGACCCGCTCGGGCAGTTTCGCCTTCGACCTCGGCGCCCAGGGCGCGGTGGAGGCCGCGGGCAACTCCCGCGCCTTCGGCCCGCTGCCCGACGGCTGGGAGGCCGACGTGCTGCCCGTGAGCTTCTACTTCAAGCCGGCTTCCCAATGAAACGCTTGTGTGTCCTGCTGGTCCTCCTCCTCGCCGCCGGGCCGCTCTCGGCCCAGGACACCACCCAGTTCCGCGAAGGGGTGCGGGTCGGGGTGGACTACGTGCCGGGGACGCGTCCCGGGCTGGTGGTGCTCCCCGGCCCCGGCCTCGACAGCGTGCGCGCCATGGTCCGGCGGGACCTGGACTACAGTGACCGTTTCGAAATGATCCAGGTGGACGACGCGCCGCCCGGCGACGCCGGCGCCGGACCAGTCAACTACGGGATCTACAAGACGCTCGGGGCCCAGCTCGCGGTCGAGCTGGTCGAGGCGGCGAGCGGGGTGACCGCCCGGCTGCACGACCTCACGGCCTCCAAGGTCCGCAACCAGCAGACGGTCGGCCTCCCCGGCGGCACCGACCCGGGCTACCGGCTCCAGGTGCACCAGCTCGCCGACGAGATCACCCGCTGGGCTAGCGGCACGCCCGGAGTCGCCGCCACCCGCTTCCTCTTCGTGAGCGGGGGCCGGGTGTATCAGGTGGACAGCGACGGCTCCAACCTGCTGCCGCTGACGCCGGACGGCGTCACGGCCCTGTCGCCGACGTGGTCGCCCGACGGGCAGCGCTTCGCCTACACCAAACTCGAGGGCGGGCGCGGAGGGGTGCTGGTGCAGGCGCTCGCGGGCGGCGCCCCTCAGGTGGCGCCGGGGCCGGCCTCGGGACTCAACATCACCCCGGTGTTCGCCCCGGACGGACGTACGCTCGCCTACGCGCACTCCGACGAGAGCGGCACCGACATCTACACCGCCAATGTGGCCGATCGCTGCTGCGCGCAACGCTTGACCGTCGGACGCTACGCTGACAACTTGTCACCAACATTTTCTCCAGACGGGCGACGCATCGCGTTTGTCTCCACGCGAGCCGGACCGCCTCAGATCTACGTCATGGCCGCGGACGGGACCGACCAGGAGCTGCTGGCACCCTTCGACTACGGCGCCACCGGTCCCTCGAACGCTCCCGAATGGTCGCCCGACGGGGCCAATGTCGTGTTCCACCGCGACGTCTCCCGAAGCCCTCAACTCTTCCTGGTCGATGTCGCGGGCCGCCGGGTGCGGCAGCTGACGTCCGCCGGCCGCAACGAAGATCCGACCTGGGCTCCCGACGGACGCCACATCGCGTTCATCTCGGACCGGAGCGGGCGGCGGCAGATCTGGATCATCGATATGGAAACCGGCCGTGTGCGGCAGCTGCAGACTCCGGGTGCCGCCCGGCTTCCTTCGTGGTCCCGCCGGCTGGGCCGGACCGCGGTCGTTCCCAACCCATGAACTCGGAGTGATGATGCGCGCCTCTTCCCTGATGCTGCTGACCTCCGCCGTGCTCATCGCCGCGTGTGGGGGGAAAGCTCCGCCCGAAGAGCCGGCGCCCGAGCCGACCCCCGCCCCGGTCCCGGCCCCGGCTCCCGCCCCGGTCGACGACAGCGCCGAGCGGGAGCGGC
>DATCWW010000098.1:0-7346 GCA_036566145.1 Gemmatimonadales bacterium | reverse complement strand
CGGCGCCGTTCCCGGCCGTCTTCCCGTTGGTCGGAGCCCCGCTGGCGCCCGGCGCCGGGGCCCCGCGGCCCGCGCTCCGCACCCGCTCCAGCCGGAACACCTCGTCGGCCGAGGCGAGCTTGTTGAGGTCGAAAGTCTCCGACTTGAAGTTGAGGCTCACCTCGCCGCTCAGCTTGGCCGAGGCCTCGAGCTGCGCGGTGTTGGTGGTGTCGGTGATGCCGGTGACCTGGATGACCGGCGTATCCACGATCTGGGTGGTGTCCTTGGTCCAGCGCTTGCTGGTCCCCTGCTCCGCACCCCACCAGCCGCCTTCCTTCTTGTAGTCGGCGCCGGTCTCGGTGTTACCCTCGTTGACCCTCTGCTCGGTGTGGATCGGCGCGAACTCCTGATAGTCGAACTTCTGGGCGTGCTTGGTGCCCGTGTCGGTAGCGCGGAAGTCGAACTTGAGCTTGGCGTTGATCTTTCCGTCGGTCACGACGATCCGGTTGATCCCCATCAGCACCATGGTCGCGAGCAGGCTCTGGCGGCTGCGGGCCAGGTCGTTCCTGGCGGCGGGCACCAACTGGTCCTCGATGGTCTCGTCGTCCAGGTCGGTGATGTCGTCGTCGAGCCCGAACGCGCTCTTGAAGTCCGGCAGCTCGCTCGTGTCCGCGTCCGGCCTGACCCCCACCCGCGGCTGTCCCTCGACCACGTTGATCTGCATCAGGTCGGGATACTTGCTCACCAGGTGGTCGCGCCCCTGGTTCTCGCTGACGTTGGCGTCGCGGAAATCGTTCAGCGACATCGCGACCGACTGCACCAGCTCGCCGTAGGCCTTCATCTGCTGGATGCTGGCGTCCACCACGGCGTTGAACACCCCGCGGATCAATTCCGCCACGAAGGCGGGGAAGTTGACCTGACGCAGCAGCTCGCCCGCCTGGGCCACCCCGACGGCGATGCCCGTGCCGAAGTCACCCAGCTCCTTCGGCCCGATCTGGTTCTCGGGGCGCTGGGTGGCGCCGCCGGTGAAGGGCGCCGGCTGGGTCGTCCCGCCGCCGCCGGGCAGGCCCGGCAGGGGAATGCCGCCCACCGGGCCTTCCAGCGGCACGGCGTAGGGATCGGGACGTCTCCGCCCCTGGGCGAGACGGTTCTCCGCCATCGTCCGCACCACCGAGGCGGTGTTCTTGCGGATCGACGCCTGCTCGGCGAGCGGCAGCGATCGGAATGCGGCACTCTTGGCGAGCAGCCGATCGACCTGGGCATCGATCTCGCCCTGCTGCTCGCTGTGCCGCCAGGTCCGCGTCATGAAACTCTCCCGCGTGGCGGGTGAACTCGATCAGACCAGATACGGGTCGAGCGCGCCGCGCGCCTGGCCGGGGCTGGTGCCCACCGGCCCGGCTTCGCGTCCGATCTGGTTGTAGCCGTTGGGACGGATGTAGAGCGAGCAGCGGGTGCTGAGCTCGGGCTGCACTTTGAAGCTGACCACGCTGATCGACCCGGGTCCGTCCTCGTTGTCGGGAGTCATGGCCTGGGCCCAGTGCATGAGCCCGGCCTGGCTGCGCGGGCGCTCGCTCAGCGCGAGGTTGAGGAGCTGGAACATCTGCTGCGGCGGATCGGCCATGGCGCCGATCAGCACGTCGAGCTTGAGCTCGATCCCCTTGGTGGTGTCGCGGATGCCGAGGATGACCGAGCCTTCCGGCAGCACGAAGCGCCCGCCGAGCACCACGCCGGCCGCGGCGAGCAGGCTGGGCAGCTGACTGCCGATGCCCAGCCGGTGGAGCAGCGGCTCCAGGTCGAGCAGCCGCAGGTCGCCCCGGTGAAAGAAGTACAGCCGCTGGGCGCCGTGCCCCCGGCCGCAGGCGATGGAGGTGAAGATCGGCGTCAGCTTCGGGAGGCAGGTCATGGCCACCCGGGCGGCGTGCTGGAGATTGGGCGGCAGGGAGTCGAGCTCGCCCGGCCGCAGCTCGTAATACACCTTCGACTCCTCGACCCCGGACCGGTCCACCCCGAGGCCGAACCAGGCGCCGAACTTGGCGTCCCCGGGCAGGCGGCTGCCGCGCCACGGCTCCGAGCGCTGGTCGAACCAGGAGAGGGCGCGGTCCCCGAAATGCTGCTTCACCACCTGGCGCATGACCCGGCCGGCCTCCTGCTGCTTGGCATGGGGCGTGGCCTGGGGACCGAGCGGCTCCAGGTCGAGACGCAGCGCGCCGGGGGCGAGCTCCGAGTAGCTGTGCTCGATCGGCACGTATCCGGGGGTGAGCTGGTTGCGCCCGTACCGGGGATCGCCGACCGGCAGGTCGAACGAGCGGTCGATCAGCCCGCCGATGATGTCCACCGGGTTGGGCGTGTTGAGCCGGCGCGACGCGATGGTGAGGCGGCGCTTGGCGACGTCGGCAGCGCGGATCCTGTGCATGAGATTTCTCCTTCCTCCACGCTAGACGGCGGGGACCGGCTGCAGGGTGGGCAGGCCGACCTGATCCAGCACGTTCTTGGCGATGCGTGACGCGCCGTTGCCGTTGGTCGGAGCGAACGGCGGGATCACGGACTGGCTCGGCATGTCCACCGGCTCGGAGTACTGGTCCACCGCGCTGTCCTGGGTCCCGGTGACGGCGAGCCAGGCCGCGGCGTTGGCGTTCAGCCGGTCTTCGAGCAGGTCCAGCTTCTCGGCGGCCATCGGGTCTTCGCTGGCGAGCAGCGGCGACTTGTCGGCCAGCCAGAGGATGATCTGACCGCCCGACTGCGCCATGGTCCGATAGCGCACGCCGTTCATGCTGCCGCCCAGGTACATGGCGCTCACCCGCTCGACCAGCTGCCGGTCATCGTTCACGCCGTAGGCCAGCAGCAGCTCCGACCGGGAGAGCATGTCCTTGATCTGCTTGATCAGCTTCTGCATCTCCACCGCCGCGAAGTGGGCGACGCCGTAGCCGTGGAGCGACAGATTGACGGCCAGGTCGCGAGCGGCCTTGATGACCGTGGTCCGATCGATCCTGCGGTAGACCGTGGACTCCTTGTCCCGGTTGTAGACGGTGACCGCCGACAGGAACCGGAACCAGAGGTCGCTGAATTCCCGGTTGGGCAGCACGTCCGCCGCCGCGCCCTGGGCCAGCCCCAGCGTGCGGCCGTAGATGCTGCGCCGCTCGATCTCGCTGAAGCGGTTCGGGGCTTCACGCAGCCAGGCGTAGATCTTGTCCCCGGCCGGCCCGCGTGAGATCGGCAGCATGCCGACCATGAAGTGCTCCGAGACCTTGTCGGCCACGGCGTAGTACTTGAGCTCCTCCAGCATCGCCGAGAAGTACACCATGGCGATGGCGCGCACGTTCGCCGCGATGATCTCGATCGCCGTCCCTTCGTCCAGCTTGGGCAGCGCGATGTCGATGTCGGAGGCGAGCCCGTCGATCTCGCCGCCCAGGACCTGCGACAGGGCGTTGGTGGCCAGCAGGTGGATCTGGGGATGGGTGGCGGGGACGCCGTCGTCGATGAGCCGGCCGGTCACCTCCGCCAGCTGGCGGGCGTGCACCGTCTGCCGCTCGCTGCCCGCGTCCACGTCGGTTCCGGCCTCGGCGAGCGCGTCGAAGACTTCCCCGAACAGCGCCTTGTTGGCGTTGTACCGCTTCTCGGCGTCGGTGACCGCCTCGATGAAGCGCTTGGCGATGTGGACTTCGGTGCCGTCGGAGGCCGGGACCGACAGATCATCGGGCCCCACGGGGGCCGACTCACCGCGGCCCATGCTGGGATCGGCGAGGTTCCGGGCGACCAGCGTCCCGTACACCGCCAGGAAGTGGATCTTCTCCTCATCCGGGAGGTCCTTCCCCGGGAACTGCTTGGGCAGCGAAGAGAGCTTCTTGGCCCTGTCGAAGCCGAAGTTCTCTCGCAGCAGCTGCGCGACGGCCGCGTACAGGTAACCTCGCTTCTTGTTCTCGGCCTCGATCTTCGGATCGTGGACCTTTCCCTGCGGCGTATAGATGTCAGGGAAGACCTCGTCGCAGGTTGCCTTGTCGCCGGTTGCGGTGGCCATTGGTGTCGTTCCTCCAGTTGGGTGACTCTCGGTTCGCCGGGTGCGTGGCTGGCGGTGGAATCGCCGTGGTCACCCGTCAGGGAGACGGGCCCATCGCATGCGCCTCGGTACGGCCGGCGGGTTCTCGCTCCCGACTCGCTTCCCCGTCGCCGGCGAGTCGGCGCTCCAGCAACCGGAGTGCGGCGGGCACATCCAGGATCCCGGTGCCGCACCCGTCGGCATCCACGCCGCGGCCGAACGGCCGGGCCGATGACATCACCACCTCCCGCAGCAGATCGGGCTCGGCGGGCTCGCTCAGCCGGGCCGCGCGGGCCAGGAGGAGCGCGCACGCGCCGGTCACGAACGGCGCCGCGAAGGAGGTTCCGGTGTGGCTGCCATAACCGCCGACCGACGCGGAGGGAACCCGCTCGCCCGGGGCGCAGAGATCCACGTGGTCGCCCCGGGTCGAAAAGCCGGACGGCCGCCCCTCGGGGCCCACCGACCCCACCGCGATGACGCCGTCCAGACAGGCTGGGTAGGAGCGGCTCCGGTCGCCGCTGTTCCCCGAGGCCGCCACGAGGGTGCAGCCCCGCCGACGGGCGTAGCTCACGATGTCGGCGTGGGGACGGGGATCGCGGTCGCGCAGGGCGCTCTCGGGCGTGCCGAACGAGCAGTTCACCACCCGCGCCTGCAGATCGATCGCGAGCTTGAGGGCGAGGTCGATGTCGGTGAGGGTGCCGAGCGCGGTGAGGCTGGTGCGGCCCACCACCTTGGCGCCGGCCAGCGCGCGGGCCGGAAAGACCCGGGTCTCGCCGCCCAGTCCTTGCGGGATGTTGATCCCCTTCCCGCCGATGATGGCCGCGCAGGCGGTCCCGTGGCCCACCAGGTCCTGGGCGATCCGGTCGCGGCCCTCGATGTCGCCCAGCAGGCGGACCGAGCGGGGCAGCTCCGAGCCGGCCATGTCCACCGTGTCCACGCCGGGCCGGAGCTTCTGCTGCAGCTCCGGGTGACGGAGATCGGCGCCGCTGTCCACCACGCCGGTGATGAGCGCGCTGTCGCCCGGCTCGAGCGAGAGCGCCTCCGCCGCCCCGATCATGCGGTGGGCATACCAGCGGTCCTCCGCCGGCTCGGCCACGGCCGGCGCGGCGAACGGCGTCACCGCGAGGTACTGCGGGCAGGCGGACTCGACCACCGCGAGGTCGGCCAGCTCCTGCAGCAGGGCCACCAGATCGGCATCGCCGTCGAGGTCGATGCGGAAGGTCCGGCTCAGGCCGGTGTCGTCTTCCACTCCATCCCAGGTGGGGCGGCGCACACTCCCGGCCTCGCGCGGGCGGAACACGCGAGTCACCCGGAGCGCCGGGGAGAAGCGGAGGATCGTGGTGTCTACCCGGCCGCCACCGTCGAAGAACGTCGGCGCGACCTCGCGGCCCACCGCGACATCGCGCGCGTGGGGCACGCGATCGGGCGCCTCGCCGGAGGCGACCTTCACGATGACACGCCCGCGGACGGCCAGGCGCGACCATTCCGGCGTCCAGGGCAGGTAGGGCGCCCGATCGGTCACGGCACACCTCCCGCCGCGAGCGGCTCCACCAGCGGGGTGGGCCGCCGCAGCTCCGCCGGCGCCACCAGCTCCGCGGGCACGTCGTAGAACCCGGTGGCGCGATGCTCGCCCGCCATGACCTCGATCTGGCCCTCGCGGTGGTGGCTGAGCGGCCGCACCAGGAGCTCCGACGGGCCGGAGTCCACCACCTCCACCGGCTCGCCGGAGAGTCGCACCTCGGGCTTGCCTGCCCTGGTGAGGTTGACGCCGAAGATCCGCAGATAGGGACGGCCCCCGCGCGACACCACCTCGTTGCCGGTGATCGCGGGCTGGGCCGCCTGCTGCAGGGCGGCCTGCAGGCGGAGCACCGGAATGCCGGTGTAGGTCTCCACCGCCTTGGGGCTGGCCTCCTGGGAGAGCTGCTTGAGCTGGCCCACCGTGCGGATGCCGAGCAGGTCGAGACGCTGGCGGTCCTCGTCCTGCAGCGACGGCATGCCGGGCAGCTCCTCCAGCCGGCGGGGATCGGCGTCCTGGGCCATCGCGACCGTGTTCTCCTCCACCATCGCGCGGGTGATCGTGGTGAAGGCGATCTGCAGCGTGCTGGCGCCCTCCTCGTTGGGTCCGGCGTGGCGCAGCAGCGCGCGACCCGATCCGTCACTGTCCCAGAAGACCTTCAGGTCCACGCTCAGGTCCTTGAGCGCGAACGTGAGCGGCCGCCCGGTCCGCGCCTTCAGCGCGAGCGCGTCCTGTACCCGATCCAGCTGCGCCGTGATGGACTGCACGAAGTCCTCCACCAGAAAGCCCCGACCGCTGCCGCGCGACGCTTCGGCCATCTCAGGCGCTCGCGCAGCGGAGCCGCATCCTGCTGTGCGGCATGACGAAGCCGGTCCGCATCACGCCCCGCGGGGCGCTCACCCAGAGTCCGGGACCGCCGATCCGCGCCTCGATCGGCAGGCTGATGTCGAGGGCGGTGACCTCGAGCGCCGCTTCACCGGCGACCATCGACGCGGAGAGCTCACCCAGGAGTCCGATCACCAGATCCTCCAGCGGTCTCACGTCGTGCCTCCGGGCGTGGCTTCCGCCGCCGCCGGCTGGGGCGTCCGCGCGTGACGGTTGATCAGCTGAATGGCCTGGGAGTCGGCGAAGCGCTCGAGGTTGAAGGTCTCGCTGCGAAACCGGAGCCCGACCTCGCCCACCAGATCGGCCTTGATGGAGGCGTCGGCCTGGGCATTCACGTTCACGGTGGAGACCGCGGTGCTCACCGCGGTCTGCGCCGTGATCTGGCGGGCCGCGATCGCGCCCTGCTGGGCGACCATCTCGGCCCTGGCCGTCTCCCGCGCGGCGGCGTGGAACTGGAGCTTGGCCTTGATCTCGCCGTCGTTGACCACGATCCGGTTGATGCCCATGAGGACCATGGTCGCGAGGGTCTGCATCCGCTCCTCGGCGAGCGCGCGCCGAGCGGCATCGAGCAGCGGTCCTTCCACCAGCTCGGTAGTGAGCGGCTCGCCGCCCAGGTTGAACCGCTCCAGCCAGTCGGGCGACTCCTCGTCCTGGCGCCGGGGGAGGAGCTGCGGCTCCCCCTTCTCGCCCGGCTTCGGGACGGCGAGCTGGAGATCCTCGGGGAACTGCTCCACCAGCCAGTCGCGCACCTGGTTGGTGGACACGTTGTGCGCCGAGAACTCCTCGACCGACTGGGAGAGGCTGGCGACCAGCTGGGCGTAATCGCGGATCTGCTGCGAGGTGGCATCGACCACCGCCTGGAAGGTCCCCTTCACCAGACCGGCGACGAAGCTGGGGAAGTCCACCGCCTCGAGCGCCTGGCGGGCACGCCCG
>DATCWW010000344.1:0-10382 GCA_036566145.1 Gemmatimonadales bacterium | reverse complement strand
GCCGCTCGCGAGCAGCGGGAGCAGGTGCCGCTGCTCCAGCATGCCGACCAGCTCCGGGCCGTGGCCGTAACGACGGACGACCGGCAGGGCGTGAAACCGGGTCTCGAGCAGCAGATCCAGCGCCGCCGCGAGGGGGTCGCTTGGCTCGACCGTGATCACGCCGGGCCGCATGACGGTCTCGACGGTCCGCGATTCCGGTGAGGAGGGCAAGCCCCCGCGGGCTTCTTCGCGCGGTACAGCGCGGAGGAGATCCAGCATGGTCAGGAGGCCGCACAGCGCGCCGGTGGCGTCCACGATGGCGATGGCCGCCGGCCCCTCGTCGGTGAATCGGCGAACGGCCTCCCGGATCCTGGCGCCGGGCGGCAGGGTAACCGGCGTGCCGTTCATGACCTCGCCGACGGTCTGCTGCAGGGTGAGTCGCATGGTCTTCATCGTGGTCTCCCGATCTGCTCATCGAACGGAAGACGCCGGGACGGCGATGCAGCCGTCCCGGACGCCGGCAATCACACTGCGGCGAGCTCGGCGGCGATCTCGAGGCGGTTGTCCACGTCGGTGATGCCGGGCGCGTTCCGCGCCGCGCGCGCCGCGTCCTTGAACTCGGCATAGGAGCGCACGGTCCCGGTCAGGATCGCCTTGTGGCCGGCGACCTCGACGGCGACACGGTCCGCATCGAACTCGACGGCCCGGTGGAGCGCTTCCTTGATGCGCTTCTTCACGTCACGCGGCGTGGCCTGCACGGCCAGTGTGATCGCGTTGAACACCCCGCGCACGCCGGTCAGGTACCGGATGGCGCGCTCCGCGGCCTCCTTCTGGGCATGCCACTCCACCTCGCCTTCGAGCGTGATCCATCCCCGCTCCACCTTCGCCCGGATCCGATCATGGGGGACCGTGATATCCCACTCGAGCGCCCGGATCACCGCGTGGGCGATCTCGGCATCGGTGCGGACGAACGGCCCCGGGATCTTCACCTCCAGCTCGTTGGCGATGGCTTTCACGCCCTTCACCCGGGCGGCGACCCGTTCGGCGCGGACTTTTTCGGACCAGCTGTCCACGAAGCCGCCCAGGGTCACCACACCGTCCCGGACGCCGACCGCGATGTCGTCGTCCCGGAGGCTCGGCTCCCACTGCAGCTCCTGGGTAATGTCTCGCTGGATGTTGCTGTCGGTGTACAACATTGTCGGCTCCTTTCGTGACCTGACGGAAATGCTGCGGCACGACACATAATGGCGCCGTCGCCCTGAACCGGTCGTGAAGCCCCTCTGAACCCTACTTCACCAGGCAGGGCGGCAGCGGCCGGGAAAGGCACCTTCGCGCTCCCTTCACGGCGCCTTCATGCCGCGGGCCGCACCTTGCCATCGCAGCCCCAGGCAGTGAGCGATCCGGGTGCGCGCGCTATCAACCTGTTCGGAAGTGCGGTGTCCTATGTCCATCTCGCCTCTGTTGCCCCGCGGAACGCCGCTGACCCCGTTGATGGAATTCACGGACTCCGGCCGGACAGCCTGGCTGGCCTACGTGGAGGCCACGCCGCCGGTGCGCCGGTGGCGCTTGCTCCGCGAAACGGTGCTGCCGGGCCGCCGGGTGCGGTTCGACTCGGCGGACGAGTCGAGGGTCACTTCGACGGTGCCGGCCGGCTCACCCTTCTTGCCGGAGCGCCGCCTGCAAGGACTCCTCGCAGGGTCGGCCGCACTGGCGGCGACCCAGGCCGTGGAGCCTGCTCCAGTGAAAGCCTGGCAGTACCGAGGAGAGCTGGTCCAGGCTGCCGCTCGCGCCGTGGCCCGGCTCCGCGAGTCCGCCGCCGCATCGGCCGGGAGGGGGTTCCAGCACGCGATCTCCGGCTATCGCACGCTGGTGAGCCGCGGGGCGATGGGCCATCATCACTGAGCCGGTGTTTCCTGGAGCGTCGATGCCAAATCGCATCATGGTCCCCCTGGACGGCTCGGCCTACGCGGAGAAGGCGTTGCCGCTGGCGTACGACCTCGCTCGCCGGCACGGTGCCGGCGTGCACCTGGTGCGGGTGCACCAGCCATTATTTCCGGAAGTCCGATCTGGTGGCGCTTCCGTGCACGACCCAGCCTTCGACCTGGAGGTCGAACGCGAGGGACGCTGGTACCTCGACGTCCTGCTCGGCCGGATCGAGGCCCACGAGCGGGCGCGCTCCGCCACCGCTCACCTCCGCGGGCCAGTGCTCCAGTCGCTCACCGAATACCTGCGCGACCATGCGATCGATCTGGTGGTCATGACGACGCACGCGCGGGGTGGGTTGAGCCGAGTGTGGCTGGGCAGCGTGGCCGACGGATTGGTCCGACAGGCGACCGTGCCGATCCTCCTGCTCCGGCCAGGGCGGCAAAGCCCGCCTACGTCCGGCAGGTCGCCGGCGTTCCGGCGTGTCCTCCTTCCGGTGGACGGGGGGCCGGCCGAGGAGCGCACGGTGGAGCATGCGATCGGTGTCGCGGGAATCTCGGACGTCGAGTACACCCTCCTCCGAGTCGTTTCGGAGGGCGCCCTCTCAGCCGGCCCCGCGCTGCCTCGCCGGGGAGCGGACGGCGGCTCCCGCACCCAGCGCGCCACCGTGCAGACGATTCTCGATCTCAGCGCGGAGCGACTCCGGGCGCGCGGGGTCTGGGTGAAGTCACAGGTAGTGGTGAGCGACGATCCGGCCGACGGCATCCTGCGCTACGCCGCTGAGTACGACGCCACGTTGATCGCGATGGCCACCCGCAGCCGCGGTGGCCTCGAGCGCCTCCTGCTCGGCAGCGTGGCGGACCGGGTGCTCCGGCAGGCCGGGATTCCCCTGCTGCTCTGGAACCCGGGGCAGCTGCCCATACCCGCCGAAGCGCCCGTTCTTCTCCAGGCAATGCCCGCCCCGGCCACGCCGTAACGGCTGGCCGGCCAGGCTTCACGCCGAGACGGCGGTCTCGGTCTCCGCCTCGGCCCCGAGCAGGAGACTGAAGGCGCCTGGCGACGGGTTCACGGCCAGCACCGGCATGGTCGCTCCGCGGATGACCTTGTCGGCTACACTGCCCAGAAGCATTCGCTGCACTCCGTCGTGCCCCCGCGTCGCGATTGCGATCAGGTCACAGCGATGCTCCTCCGCCAGGCGCAGCACCTCGGCGGCCGCACTCCAGGCGACGACGACTTCGCACTCGACCCGCCACCCCGCGTCGCGGAGCCTCGACGCCCTGCGCTCGAGATAGCTCCTGGCCATCGCGATCCTCGCCTCCATCAGATTGGGGTTTGGCGACGGGAGCGGCATCGGCGCGCCGATGGGGAACACCTCGGCCGGGGCGACGATGCGCACGAGGCGCAGCTCGGCGGAGTCGGACCGGCAGAGGCCCGCCACCTGGTCGATCACCGATTCGGCGAGCGGCGATCCGTCCAGCGGCACCAGTACCCGGGCTGCGTCGGGGAGCTCACCCCGAGCGAGCCCGGTCGTGGGACGCACCAGGACGAACGGGCAGTGCAGCTCCCGGAGCAGCCGGTCGGCGACGCTTCCCAGGAAGAATCGGCTCGGACCCGAGCGACCGTGGGTGCTCATCACGATGAGCTCGGGTGGGCTGGCACGCACATGGATCGACACCGCGTTCGGCACCTCACCCTCGAGCACCGCCGTGTGCACGGCGATGCCGAAGCGACGGTGGACCTTTTCGGCCTGGCTCTCCAGATAGGCCCGTGCATGGGTTCCACAGGTGGCTTCGATCTCGGCGGCCAACGCGGCGGTGATGTCGGGATGCGCTGCGGGGGTGATGACGGTGACCAGCTCGAGGTCGCGGCCGGTCCGGGCGGCGATCGCGCCCGCGAGCCACAGGGCGGACTCGCCGAAACCCGAGCCGTCGAGGGGGACGAGTAGGTGACGCATGGCGTGACTCCTGGCTGAAAGGCTGGGATCACGCTACGGGTGGGTCCGTGAAGGAGGGATGAAGGGCCGGCGAGGAGACCTTCATCGGAGCTCCGCCGTGACCGTCGCGGCGGGCTCGATCGCCCCATGCTTCGGGAGCGGCACCGGCGCCCAGACGTCGGTCTTGACGAGCAGGCCGATAAGAAAGCCGGTCGCGGCGCCGGTGACCACGCCGGACGCCAGGCACTCGCCCGCCGTCGGGGCGAACCACTCATCCTCGTCGTACCCCCCGGCGCAGATGATGCCGAGGCCGAGGCCCAGGCCCGCCCCGATCACCGCGCCACTTCCTCCGTTGCCATGGCGGGCGATTCGGGTCTGCACCTGCGCGATCGAATCGGTCGCGATCCGGGCCGGCACCCACGTGGCGCCGCGGTCTCCCGGCACAAACCGCTCGAAGGCGAGCGTATCGGCGTCGAGCGAGACCAGTCGCGCGGCGATCAGGCGAGACGGGTCCGCCCGCGTGGCGACTCGGATCGGACTTCCGGGGGATGGGACGGGCGCCGGCGTGGGCACGACCCGCGCCGACGCGCAACCGGTGAGGGCGGCGAACGCCAGGCCGATGCGCAGGGTACGAAGGGACATGACGGCCTCCTTCCAGTGGTGTCCGAAGATGTCGCGGCGGAGGTGATCGGGACGTGAAGGTGGCGTGAAGGAGGTCTCACGCCGGATTCCTCACTGCTTCGCCAGCGCGACTGCAGTCTGGGTTGAGCTCTCGACCAAAGAGGTGCCGGCAATGCGATCACGCGTCCTGCTCGTGTCCGTCGTCGGCGCCGTCAGCTTCGGCTGCCGCGCCGACTCCCTCACCGCCCCGGAGTCCCCAGCCGCGGCTGCGACGACTGCGTCCACACTGGCCTTCTATCAGGTGAGCCTCGGCCGAGGCCACACCTGCGGCGTGACGTTCGACAATCGGGCCTACTGCTGGGGCGGGAACGCGGACGGCGAGCTCGGCGACGGCACCACGAACTCTCGTGACGGCCCGGTGCCGGTCGCCACCACGCTGCGATTCCGCCAGATCAGCGCCGGCGCCCTCAGCACCTGCGCCGTGACCACGGATTACCGGCTGTACTGTTGGGGCTTCAATGAAATGGGCCAACTGGGGGACGGCACGACCGTTACCCGCCTGAGACCCGTCGTCGTGACGGGCGGACGTCAGTTCCGCCAGGTAGAAATCGGATTCGAGCACGCGTGTGGGGTCACCTACCAGGGCAACCGGGCTTACTGCTGGGGGTACAATCGCTACGGCCAGTTGGGCATCGGCACGAACACCGGGCCGGAATTCGGCCCTTTCGGCGAAGGTCCCTTCAGCAGCAAACCGCTGGCCGTCCTCGGTGGATTGACGTTCCGCCAGGTCACCGCGGGGGATACGCACAACTGCGGCGTGACCACCGACAACCGGGCCTTCTGCTGGGGCTATAACCGATATGGCCAGGTGGGTGACAGCTCCGGGGGATGGTTCAAGTTCAGGCCGGCCCGGGTCGCGGGCGGGCAGCAGTATCGCCAGATCGATGCGGGTTACGACCACACCTGTGCCGCGACGACCGGTTACCGAGCCTTCTGCTGGGGGCGCGGGGTGGTTGGCGAGCTGGGCAATGGCACGATGCACATCAGCCGTTGGCCCACCCCGGTCTCCGGCGGGCTCAGGCTCGAGCGGGTGACCGCGGGCTCCTTCTTCACATGCGCCGAGAGTACGACCAACCGCGGCTACTGCTGGGGATGGAATTGGTACGGTCAGCTCGGCGACGGCACACAGATCGATCGCGCCACACCCGTGGCAGTCGTGGGCGGTCTGTTCTTCAGCCAGTTGAGTGCCGGCAGCTCGTGGGCCTGCGGCCGGACGCCCGCCGGTGCCGCATACTGCTGGGGCGGCGGGAACCTGACGCCGATCCCCGCTCCGGGGCCGAGTTAAAGCCGCTTCGCCGTCCCCTCACCATTTCTTCATGGCCGGGAACGCATCCTTGCAAGTGAGAGCCCATCGGGAGGTGTGCCATGACAGCGCTCTTCAACGACCGATATGACGCCGGCCGCCAGCTTGCGGCCCGATTGCGGCCGCTCGCCAGTCGGCCGAATCTGATCGTCCTCGGCTTGCCCAGAGGGGGCGTGCCGGTGGCCGCCGAGGTGGCGAACGCCCTGGGTGCCGCGCTCGATGTCTTCGTGGTGCGGAAGCTGGGGGCGCCCGGCCATGCGGAGCTCGCGATGGGCGCCGTGGCGTCGGGCGGTGTGCGCGTGATCGAGCAGGACGTGGTGCGCGAGCTGCACGTCAGCCGGCAAATGTTCGACCAGGCGACCGAACGGGAGCTGCGCGAGGTCGAGCGCCGGGAGCGCGCCTACCGGGACGGCCGGCCGCTGCCCGACCTCAAGGACGCGACCGTCATCCTGGTGGACGACGGGGTGGCGACCGGGGCCACGATGCTGGCGGGCGTCTACGCGCTCCGCCAGCTCGGTCCCGCCGCCGTGATCGCTGCGGCGCCGGTGATGTCCCGGCAGGCCTACCGGATCCTGGCCGGGGCGGCGGACCAGTGCGTGTGTGTCGGCATGCCGGAGCCGTTCTACGGCGTCGGCATGCACTACCAGGATTTCGAGCAGACGTCGGACGAGGAGGTGCGCGCCGTGCTGCAGCGAGGCGACTCCGCCGACGACGGGAGTGTGCTGCATGCCGCTCAGCGCTGACCGCCACGCCTTGGACGCGGTCCGGGCCGCGGCCCAGCCGCTCACCGGAGCGCCGGGCGACTTCGCGCCCCTCCTCGCTCGGATCGGCGGGGTGCAATACGTCCTGCTGGGCGAAGCCTCGCACGGCACCCACGAGTTCTACCGGATCCGGGCGGAGATCACCAAGCGACTGATCGTCGAGCACGGGTTCAACGCGATCGCGGTCGAGGCCGACTGGCCCGATGCCTACCGGGTGAACCGCTTCGTCCGCGGCGTGCCCGGTGCCGACGACGCGACCGAGGCGCTGGACGGCTTCGTCCGGTTCCCCCAGTGGATGTGGCGGAACGCGGACGTGCTCGACTTCGTGGGCTGGCTCCGGGCCTACAACGAGGCAAGAGAGGAGCGCGCCAGGGTCGGGTTCTACGGACTCGACATCTACAGCCTGCGCGCCTCGATGGCGGCGGTGCTCGACTACCTCCGGGTGGTGGACCCCGCGGCCGCCCGCCGGGCCGCCGCGCGCTACGCCTGCTTCGACCAGTTCGGCCCCGACCCGCAGACCTACGGCTACGCCGCCGCGGCCGGCCTGGCGCCTAGCTGCGAGACGGAGGTGATCCGCCAGCTGGTCGAGCTGGTAACCTCGGCGGGGGAGTACGCGAAGCGCGACGGCCGGGTCGCCTCGGACGCTCTCTTCGTGGCCGCGCAGAACGCCAAGGTCGTCGCCAGCGCGGAGCGCTACTACCGCGAGATGTTTCTCGGCCGGGTGAGCTCCTGGAACCTGCGGGACACGCACATGGCGGAGACGCTCGATGCGCTCGCCGGCTATCTCGGGCGCAGCGGCGACGCGCCCCGGATAGTGGTCTGGGCCCATAACTCACACCTCGGCGATGCCAGGGCCACCGAGATGGGACAGCGCGGCGAGCTCAACCTGGGACAACTGATCCGTCAGCGAGTCGGGCGCCGCGCGCTGCTGGTGGGATTCACGACCTATGCCGGGAGCGTCACCGCCGCGTCCGACTGGGATTCGCCGGCCGAGCGGAAGCAGGTCCGGCCCGCGCTCGCGGGCAGCTACGAGGCGCTGTTTCACCAGACTTCGCTGGGCAACTTCTACCTGGGCCTGCATGGGCCCGTCGCTGAGGCCCTGCGGGACCGGCGGCTCGAGCGAGCCATCGGCGTAGTCTATCGGCCCGAGACCGAGCGCCAGAGTCATTACTTCTCGGCCGAGCTTCCGCGGCAGTTCGATGCCGTGCTGCATTACGACCGGACCCGCGCAGTCGAGCCGCTGGAGCGGACGCCGGTGTGGGAGCGCGGCGAGGCGGAAGTTCCCGAAACCTACCCGACGGCACTCTGAGTCGGGGGAGCGTACCCATGAGCGTCACAGGTGCACAGGCGCAATCCTACAGTCTCACGATCCCGCTCCCCGCCCGCGCGGCGGGTCTGGCGGGCGATCTCACCCTGCCCCGGGCCGCCCGCGGTCTGGTGATCTTCGCGCACGGCAGCGGCAGCAGCCGGCTGAGCCCGAGAAACCGCATGGTCGCCCGGACGCTGCAGGACGCCGGGTTCGGCACCCTGCTCTTCGACCTGCTGACGCCGCAGGAGGAGGCGGTGGACGCCGTCAGCGGCCAGCTCCGGTTCGACATTCTCTTCCTGGCCGGCCGGCTCGAAGCGGTAACGGAGTGGGTCGCCGCGCAGACGTTCGCCCAGCCTCTGGCTCTGGGCTACTTCGGGGCCAGCACCGGCGCGGCCGCGGCCCTGGTCGCGAGCGCCCGGCATCCTGGCCTGGTCGCCGCGATCGTCTCCCGCGGCGGTCGGCCGGACCTGGCCGGACCGCTGCTTCGGGAGGTCGCCGCGCCGACGCTCCTCATCGTCGGCGCGGCGGATACCACCGTGCTCCGACTCAATCGGACGGCGCTGGCCTCGCTCGGCAGCCGGGAGAAGGAGCTCGCGGTGGTGCCCGGCGCGACTCACCTGTTCGAGGAGCCGGGCACGCTGGAACGCGCCGCCGAGCTCGCCGCCGGTTGGTTCGCGCGACACCTCACATCCCGCCAGTCGTCGGCAGTGCCCGGCTGAGCGCGGTGAGGCCGTGTCTGGTTCCGTCTGGACTCAGACTTTGGTAAGCGTGGGGCTGGTGAGCGCGATTCCCTTGACCGGCCTGGTCCTCGCGCGGGCCCGAGCCGACCGGCTCCGCCGGGTCGTTCCGCTGCTGGTGGCCTTCGCGGTGGGCGCACTGCTGGGCGGGGCCTTTCTTCATCTCGTGCCCGAGGCGATCGCGCGGCTCGGCGCCGGTCCCGGCCTCTCCTTCCTGCTGCTCGCGGGATTCCTGGGCTTCTTCGTGCTGGAGAAGTTCCTCTGGGGACACCAGCACGAGCCGCACGGCCGTCGGGTCGCGCCCCTGGCGACCCTCAATCTGATCGGGGACGGGTTGCACAACATCATCGACGGGGCGGTGATCGCCGCGGCGTACTCCGCGGATCCGAAAGTGGGAATGGCCGCGACGCTCGCGGTCTTCCTTCACGAGGTGCCGCAGGAGCTGGGTGACTTCGGCGTGCTGGTCTACGGCGGTCTCCCGGTCCGGCGAGCGGTCTGGTTCAACTTCCTGTCGGGCCTGGCCGCAATGCTTGGCGCCGCGGCCACCCTGGCCGTCGGCGGCATGGCCGGGCGGGTGACGGATGCGCTCCTCCCGGTGGCGGCCGGGAGCTTTCTCTACATCGCCGCCTCGGACCTCATCCCCGAACTCCGGCGGGAGCGGCACCCCGCAGCCTCGGTCCGGCAGCTGGGCTTGGTGCTCTCGGGCATCGCCGTCATGGCAGCCCCCATGCTGATGAGGTGACCACCATGCTGGCGTCTGCTCACTCGACGGGGGGCTCAGGAGGCTCGGCCGCTGCATACCCGCGGCCAGGTCGGCGGGCCGACTCGCGTACCGCGCTCCGCTCCCGCCCATGCTGAAGGCGTGCGGACGGACAAGCCGCCGAGGACGCGACCGCCGGGCGCGAGTTCCCCGAGCTTGCGGCGCTGCAGCGGCGCTGATCCCCCCGCGACCTCTTGCCTGCTGCCCCGGTCCGCCCCGCTGAATGAAGAACGCTTGCAGCGGCCTTCACCGCCGTTTCAAGGGTCCAGGACAAGCTTGGATGCACCTCTCGCCGGAGTGCGTCATGCCTCGTACAGCCCAGTCGAGCCCCGGGGCCGCCGGCACCGCCGCCGAACCACTGGCTCCCGCTCGCGCCACCCGCGGGGTGGTCGTCCCGCTCGACGGCACTCAGCTCGCCGAGGCGGCGCTCGCGATCGGGGCGTCGCTGGCCCGCCGGGCCGGCACCCCGCTGCACCTGGTGTCGGCGGTCGCGCCGGTCCTCGAAGTGGTGCGGCGAGAGTTCCCCGACCTGGCGGAGCGTGAGGTTCAGGACGAGACCGCCGGGTGCAAGGCCTACCTCGAGCGGCTGGCCGAGATGGTCCGCGCGATCCGGCCCGGGGTGGTCGAGGCGTCGGTGCTCGCCGGGGACCCCGGCGAGGCGATCGCGTCGTACGCCGCGCGCGAGGGCGCCGACTTCATCGTGCTGGCGACCCATGGACGGGGACGGGTGGTCCGGTGGTGCATGGGAAGCGTGGCGGACACGCTGCTGCAGCGGAGCGAGACGCCGCTTCTGCTGCTCCACGTGAGCGAGACGCCGCGCCTCGGCGAGTACCGGCGGATCGTCGTCGGCCTGGATGGCGAGCACGACCACCAGGTACTCGGGGCCGCGCGGCGGCTGGGATCGCTCTCACCGGGCACCCGCTTCGTGCTCGCCGGAGTCGTCGAGCCCGCGGTGCCCTTGCTCACGCCGCTCGCCCGCTACCCCCAGCATGCCGG
>DATCWW010000095.1:0-9059 GCA_036566145.1 Gemmatimonadales bacterium | reverse complement strand
TCCAGCCGCGGCCCCGGCCCCCGCTCAACCCTCGACGGCGGACGCGGCTGCCGCCCTGGCCGGCCACGCCGAGCAACTCAAGGCGATGGGGTTCATGGAGCTGGTCCCGCCCCGCAGCATGGAGCGGATCCAGCGGGAGATGGACGAGGCCAAGCTGGACCAGCGCGATGCCGAAGCGGACCTCGCCGCGCGGCAGCAGAAGGAGGCCGAGGTGAAGGCGATGGTCGAGGTGAAGAAGCAGGAGGTTTCCACCCTGGACGCGCGCCGGAAGCTGGCTGAAAAGAGCAAGCAGGAGGTCGAAAAGACCTCTCTGGAGGCCGAGAAGAAGGACGCCGAGCGCTTCAAGGCGTTCCTGGAGAAGCGGGTGGCGCTGCATCGTGCCGAGAAGGAGTCGGCCAAGGCCGAGATCGCTCGGGCCGAAGCGACTCAGCATGCGCTCGAGCTCGAGCTCGAGCTGGCGCGCCGCCGAGGCGAGCGGCCGGGTATCACCGACCCGGCGGCCGCCTTGCGCTCGGACAACGTGGTGCACGAGCTGGAGCGCAAGCTGCTCGAGGCTCGGCGCACCGCGGCCGACAAGGGGAAGGACGCTGCCGACAAGCAGGTCGACATCTCGAAGCGCCGACTGGAGCTGTACCAGGCGCAGGCCGCAGCGGGCGGGAACCGCTAGCCGATCAGGCCACCGCAGTACGGGCGCCCACCCGCGAGTCTCTCGCGCGGTGGGCGCCCCGCTTACGGGGACCGGTCCCGCTGCAGCAATGCGGTCAGCGACCGCGCGTCGCGCACCGCGTGGCCATCCCGGTCGTTGTTGAAGTAGACGTAGGCGTCGAGCCCCGCGCGGAGGACGCCGCGGAGTCGACCGGCCCATTCGCGGAGCACCTCGGCTTCGAACCCACCGCCCGGGGCACGGCCGGCGTGAAAGCGCAGGTAGACGAAGGGCGCGGTGACCACGAGGTCGGGGAAGACCGGCCCGCCGATCGGGATGCAGAGGGCGACGGCATGCCGGGCCAGGGCATCGTACACCTCCGCCAGGTGCCAGCCGGGGTGCCGGAATTCCATCACCCAGCGCCAATCCGGATCGAGCTGGGCGACGAACGCCACGAGTCGCGGCAGGTCGAGCGGAAACGTCGGTGGAAGCTGGAACAGCACTGGCCCGCGCTTGGGGCCGAGCAGCGCAGCGCGGCCTTGCAGCTCCGCCAGCGAGGTGCCGCTGCCGCGCAGGCGGAGCGTGTGAGTGATGAATCGGCTCGCTTTGACGGCGAACAGGAACGTGGGCGGCACCGCGTCGCGCCACCGCTTCACCGTGGCCGGCTCGGGCAATCTATAGAAGGGATTGTTGAGCTCGACCGTGGGAAACCGCTCTGCGTACCATTCGAGCTCTCGGCGCGGGGACAGGCCGGCAGGGTAGAAGACCCCCTTCCGCCAATGCGGGTAGACATACCCCGACGTGCCGATCAGGAGCCTCGGCAAGGTACTTGTCCTCTGGCCCGAATCCCTGAATCTTCCTCCGCTGAGCCGCCCCGGTGCGAGCCCGAGTCATCAGCCGAAAGGAATCCGTGAGCTCCCTCCTGCTCTTCAGCCGCAACTTCCTCAAGCATCCGCGGATGCTTGGCTCCGTCATCCCCAGCTCGCGCTTCCTGGTCAACCGTCTGCTTCGGCAGGTGGATTGGTCGCGGGCCCGGACCATCGTCGAATACGGGCCCGGGGTCGGGACGATCACCAGCCACCTGCTGCGCCGGCTCGGGCCTGACGGACGCCTGGTGGCGATCGACACCAACCGCGATTTCGTCCGCCACCTGGGGCGAACCCTGCGGGACCCGCGCCTGCACGTGGAGGAAGGCTCCGCGGCGGACGCGGCCACCGTGCTGGCGGAGCGGGGGCTGGGCCGGGCCGACTACGTGATCTCCGGGATTCCGTACACGACGATGGACCCCGGCGTGCGGGATCGGATCCTCCGCACCACCCACGACGTGCTCCATCCCGACGGCATGTTCCTGGTCTACCAGTTCACCCGCGCGGTGCAGCCGTTCCTGCACGAGGTCTTCGCCCACGTGCAGGCCGACTTCGAGCCCCGCAACATCATGCCCGCGCGGCTGTACTACTGCCGGCGTCATACGGAGCGACGTGGCGCCGGCCGCCAGCGCGAGTCCCGACCGCGGGCCCGCACCGGCTCCGAGCGCTGATCGGTCAGATCCCCCGCGCGGCGATACCCTCGCCCGCGCGGGCGGCCTCGCCGGCCTCCCCTTCCCACGCCGCCTTGATCGTGCGCCCCACCTCGGGCAGCACCGACTCCTGCACCGGCAAGCCTTCCTCGCGCAGATACCGGATGACCGACGCCGGAACCAGTGTGTTGAGGCGGGTCACCGCTCCCGCGTAGTCGCGCAGGTGCTGCTGCGCCAGGTCGGCGACTTCGCGCTCGCCCAGCCCGGCCGCGGTGGTGTAGAGCATCGCATAGCTGATCGTCGCCAGGCTGAACGCGGTGTAGTCGTCCCGGAGATTCTTGGGCAGCCCCTCGGTGCGGACCAGGTCGATGACACCCGCCGCCACGCCGGCCACGGCCGCGCCGGCACGCTTGACCGTCTCGGTGATCCCGCCCGCGTTCCGCCGCTCGGCCAGCGCGCGGAGGTCGGAGATGTGATGCTCCACCAGGTTGTGCACCTGGCGGATCTCGGCGCCCAGGTCGGGGGAGTCCTTGAGGTCGCTGATCTGCCCCTTGAGTGCCTTCGCGATGTGGTCTTCCAGCGAGATCATGTCGGTGATATAGCTGTTGATCGCGGTATCCCGGTCCCGTGCCACGAGTACCTCCCGATTCTATAATGAGTGTCGGCCACGGCGCCGCGCTCCGAGCGTGGACGGTGCCCGACGGAGGCCGACAGCATGGACCCGAGAGAAGGAGAGTGCTGTGGGGAGGATCACCGACGCAGCGTCGGCGCGTCTCATCGGCGCGCACACGGTCGACAACGGGGGAATCCACATGGCCGCGCGCCGGGCGGGGGCCGCCGGCATGCGCGCGCTGCAGATCTTCACCGCGATCCCCAAGTACTACGGCGACAAGAGCTCCATCCGCCCGGAGCGGGTGACTCGCTTCCGGGAAGCCTTGGCTCGGGTCGGGATTCTGCCCGAGCATGTGGTCGTCCACGCGGCCTACGTGCTCAACACCGCGACCACCGACGAGGAGAAGTGGGGCCGGGCAAGCGCCGGACTGCGGAAGGAGCTGGAACGATCGACCGCGCTCGGAGTCGGAGCGGTGTGCTTTCACCCGGGTGCGGCCACCGGCGGTGACCGGGCGGAGGCGATCGCTCGCGTGGCCCGCGCGATCACCGGGGCGCTCGAGTCGGTGAAGGGGACCACCCGCATTCTGGTGGAGAACACCGCCGGCGCCGGACTGACGGTGGGACGTACGGCCGACGAGGTCGGCGCCATTCTGGCCGCGGTGCCCGCCGCGCTGCGTTCGAGAACCGGATACGGCCTCGATACCTGTCACCTCTACGCCTCGGGCCACGACATCACACGCTCGGCCACGGCCCTGGCACAGGTGCTCGACCAGTTCGAGGAGGCCGCCGGAGCCCCGGCGTCGTTTTTCCATCTCAACGACAGCGAAGGCGGATTGGGCTCCAACAAGGACCGCCACCTCCTGCTGGGCGAAGGGCGCATCGGCGCGGAGCCCTTCCGGTGGCTGCTGGCCGACCGCCGGAGCGCGGGCGTCCCCCTGATCCTGGAGACCCCGCAGCAGCACTACGAGATCGCCGAGGACGACCCTTCCCCCGACCCCTACGACGTCCGGATGATGGAGCTCCTGGGCTCGTTTTTGTCACCGTCCTAAATGTCGACAGGCGGCGCCCTGGCCGGTGCCCGGATCTTGCTGTAGGCTCATCCCCGAGCCGTAACCCGGCGAATTCCACCACCTGGGGCTCCATCTATTCCGGCCAATCCGCACGACCGCATGGCAGCCCGCGAGCTGACGGTCCCACCCGTCCGCCGGCCGTTCCTGGTCGCCCTGGCGCTCACGCTCATGACCGCGGCGGTCCAGTGGACCCCTCCGGTCCCGCTGCCGCCGCCGGCGCCGGTGCGTCCGCTCGCGGTCCTGCCGGCCGTCACCGCGCCCCGGTCCGCGACCCCGGTGGATAGCGCGGCGCTGGAGCGGGCCGTGGTCGCGCGGTTCCAGCACCATCCGCTGGCCCGGCTCCTGATGCGGCGCACCCGGGAGCAGGCCATGGCCGACCGCATCGCGCGCGCGATCGTGAAGGAGGCGAACTATCTCGATGTGGCGCCGAGCCTGCTCACCGGCGTGCTGCTCACCGAGAACGCGCCGCTCGATGTGGACGCCCGAAGCAGCCAGGGGGCGGTCGGGCTCATGCAGGTGATGCACTTCCACGCCGGCGAGTACCATTGCGACTCCGACGACCTGCTGCAGGTCGAGGCCAACATCTGCCACGGCGCGCGGGTGTTCGGCGAGTATCTCAAGCGGACCGGCGACATTCGGCGCGCACTGCTGCGCTACAACGGCTGTGTCGCGGGCACGGTGACGCCGCGCTGCGGCCGCTACCCGACCAAGGTTCTCCGCACCGCGCGCCTGGTCCGGCGTCAGCTGCTGCAATACCCGTCTTACCGTCTCGCGCTCGACTCCACCGTCAACTAGCCGGCGCCGCGCGGGGGCCTTCATGCGAACGGCCCCCGGTGAGGGGGCCGTTCGTCGCTACGCAGGCCACGCGGAGGTCACCCGGCTCGCGGACCTTCCTCCGTGGGGATGGTGGCCGAGCGGGGCTCGCTCGACTCGGTGCCGGTCGACGAGTGGCCGTTGTCGGCCTCGCGGCGACGCGACTGGTAGCGCTGCCACCGGTCGGTAGCCTCGCGCCGGACGGTCTCGGCGGTCTGGCGAACCCGGCCCCGGGCCGGCGCGGCGCGGTCGCTGGTCAGGAAATACGTCGCCGCCACGCCGGCGGCGATCGCGAGCGCGGTGCTCAGCGCACCGGAGCCCTCGTCCTCTTCTTCCTCCTCCGCCGCGAAGCGCTCCTCGATATCTTCCCACGCCTCGGCGCCGCGCTGCTTCGCTCGCGCCAGCCGGTCACGCACGACTTCCCGCGCCCGGCCGCCGCGCTCCTGGATCTCACCGATCCCTCCCTCCAACCCCTCACCCAGCTCACTCAAACGCCGGCGAAGCCGCCGCCGGGTCTTGAGCCCGGTGTCGGGCGCGGCCAGCATCCCGATGCCCACCCCGAGAACGGTTGCGAGGACCACGGTGCCCACGCCTCCCGACCGGGATCGGCCGCCAAGGTCGAACTCCACGTCGTCGAATCTGCGCTGATGCCTGCTCATGCAGCCTCCAGTCGCCGGGACCGCCGGCGGATCGTGTCGTCGGGAGACGGGTCCCGTTCCCCCGTATACCCCCGCACACTAATGGATTCGCGAGCGGAGCGAAACATCTTGCATTCCACGGCTCGGGTGGGAAAACGCACCGGCTGGGTGGGCGGCGAATGGGGGCTGGGGCGCGGATTTCGGTGGGGACGCGGGGGAAAGCCAGGGTGGTGGAAAATTGAACGATGTGATTATGTCAAAACAGCTTACGCGTTCGCTGCAGATCCCTGCACTCGTTCCTGCGCGCGCGACTGGCCCAGGGAAGCACGGAATTGGCACCAGTGCGGTCGGAGCCTTTCGCCGGATCCCCCTTGCCAGGCCGCCGACCGACCGCCGGATCGTGCCCGCAGGGCCGTCCCTGAACACGAGCGTGTGCCATGTATCTCGTCGAACTGAGACCCGGAAAGGAAGAGCTGTACCGCAGCGGCGACGAGCTGGCCGCGGCCATCCGCAGCGGTGATGTGGACGGTCACTCCCGTATCTACCATCGGGCCACCAGCAAGTGGATCTCGATTACCCTGCACCCCCAGTACAAGGCCATCGTCGCCGAGCGGCCGGCTCAGCCCCAGCCCGCGGCGGACCGGAGCAACTGGACCTACCTCAACGCCCAGAGCGAAACCCTGGAAGGCGCTGCGCCGGACGAGGGCGCGGGCGAGCTTCCGAGCCGTGATCGGCTGCACCCGTGGCGGCGCTCCATGGCCCTCAGCATCACCGGCCTTCTCCTGGTGCTCGGGATCCAGGTGTCGTTTTCGGGTCCCCGGCCACCCTGGTCGGCCAAGCCCGCTCCGGTGAGCGTGAAGCTGGCGAGCGCGCCGGCGCCGGCCTCGGCGTCGCATGTGGTATCACTGGCGAGCACCACCTGGGAGACGCCCGCGCCAGTGGAGCAGCCGGCCGCGCCCGCGCCCACCGCGCCGCTTCTTCCCAAGGCGCCGAGGCTTCGGGTCAAGAGCCTGGGCGAGGCCCTGACCTCGGCCGGCCCCAAGGAAGCGGAGGCCGGGACCATCGAGGCCCTGCTCGCCGGCTACTCGGCGGCGTACGACTCGGCCCGGACCCGGCTGGAAGCAGGCATGCGGGTCACCCGGCTGAATCAGCTGTTCGCGCCCGCGCGTCTCATGCCCAACGGAGGCCTCACCGAGACCCGGCTCGCCCTGGCGGGCGCCGCCAATTTCATTCGGGTGTACCGGCAGCGGGAGGCTTCGATCGAGCGGCAGTACCAGGACTCGTTCACCGTCATGTCGCGGGCCCAGAAGTGGTCCCCCAAGGTGGCGCGTCGCTGGTACACCCGGCCGGCCCTCAAGGAGCCGACGGCCCTGGCCACGATGAGCGCGACGTTCGTGGCGACGGTGGACAGCGTGTTCGACGTGCTGGACGACCAGGCGGGCGCCTACTACTTCACCGAGGAAGGCATCCGGTTCGAGGACGTGGTGGCGAATCGCCGCTACGGCGAGCTGCGCCGTCATCTGACCAGCCTGCTGGAGCAGACCCGCAACGCGGGCGGCGCGGAGCCGGGCACCCCGATGGCCCACCTGCTCCAGGCGATGGGCTCTACGCAGCTGCCCCGGGAGCTCTGACCCGCGGCGGCCGGCCTTCGACCAGCGCCTCCCGAATCAACCGTTCCGGGGTCCTGGCCAGCGACCGTTCGGCGAGCTCACGCTCGCCTCGGGCGGCCAGGGCCTCGAACGCTTCCCGGGGCGACACGCCGGCCCGCCGCTCGCCGTGATGGTCGGTCGCCACCAGATCGACCAATCCCTCCTGGACCATCGCCCACGCCAGGCGCTCCGAGTCGGGGCTCGATGACCGGTAGTGTCCGGTGAAGCTCCCGGCGTTCACCTGCAGCACCGCACCCAGCTCCCGCCAGCGACGCATCTGCATCACCGGGTCCACGCCGGGCAGGTAGCGGTAGCGCTCGGGGTGGGCGATCACGATGCCTCGCCCCGACGAGATCGCCTCGCGCACCACGCCCTCGTGGGTTCCCTGCAGATCGAAGCCGAACTCCACCAGCAGCCAGCGGCTTCCGGCGAGTCCGACGTCCGGGCGGCTCGCGACCCGGCGGAGCAGCGCCGCGTCGGGAGCCCAGATCTCCTGGCCCAATCCCACGGCGGGAAGGTCCGGCGCACCCTCCAGGTCGCCCAGCAGGCGGTCGAAGGCGACCCGGTGCTGCTCGAGCTGGCGGTCGATCGCGGCGTCGCTGGTCAGGTGGGGAAGGAGAAGGTGCGGCGTGGTGACCACCGTGCCGACACCTTCCCGGCGGAGCCGGGCCAGCGAATCGCGGCTCTCTTCGGCCGAGCCGGAGCCGTCGTCCACGGCGGGAACGAGGTGACTGTGCAGGTCGGTGAACAGGGGCGCAGGAGCCATGTCCGGAGGATAAGGCAATGAACGGGCCAGCGCGTTAGTCTTCAGGACCTCTCCCCGGAGCGCTCGTGAGCACGGCCCGCCGCACCCACGGATTCCGCGAGTCGGTGATCCGCGGCATGACCCGCCTGGCGCGGGAGTACGACTCGCTCAACCTGGCGCAGGGGTTCCCCAATTTCCCCGCGCCCGAGCTGCTCAAGACCGCGGCCGCACGGGCCATTCAGGACGACGTCAACCAGTACGCCATTACCTGGGGCGCCACCCGGCTCCGGCGAGCCCTCGCCGCTACCTACGCGCAGCGCTACGGGCTCGACGCCGATCCGGAGCGGGAGATCACCGTCACCTGCGGGGCCACCGAGGCGATGATCGCCACCCTGCTGGCGCTGGTGGACCCGGGCGACGAGGTCATCGTCTTCGAGCCGTTCTACGAGAACTACGGCCCCGACACGATCCTCGCCGACGCCCGGCCGGTGTACGTGCCGCTCGAGCCCGGCCAGCCGCTCGACCTCGATCGTCTCGCCGCGGCGTTCACGGCGCGTACCCGGGCGATCGTGGTCAACACGCCCAGCAATCCGGCCGGCCGAGTGCTGACCCGTCCGGAGCTCGACGCCATCGCCCGGCTCTGCCGGGAGCACGATGTCCTCGCGGTCACCGACGAGATCTACGAGCACATCCGCTACCACGGCGAGCACGTGCCGATCGCGACGCTGCCCGGGATGCGGGAGCGCACCATCACCATCAGCGGCGCGAGCAAGACGTTCGGCGTGACGGGGTGGCGGGTGGGATGGATCATCGCGCCCGCCGCGCTCACCGACGCCATCCGCAAGGTGCACGACTTCCTCACGGTGGGCGCGCCGGCGCCGTTGCAGGAGGGTGTGGCGGCGGCGCTGGAGCAGCTGGACGAGGAGTTCTATCGCGACCTGGCCCGCGCGTATCGACGCCGGCGCGACATTCTTCATCCGGCCCTGGTCGCGGCCGGATTCCGCTGCACCCCGCCCGAGGGCGCCTACTACATCCTCGCGGACTTCGCGGCGTTGGCCGAGGTGGCGGCGGGGCGAGGTGCGCCACTCGACGACACCGCCTTCTCCGTCTGGCTCTCCCGCGAGGTCGGAGTGACGCCGGTGCCGGGATCGAGCTTCTTCCGTGATGGGGGCGGGGGTCGATCCCTGGTGCGCTTCGTTTTCTGCAAGACCGACGACGTGCTCGAGGAAGCGGCGCGCCGCCTCGCGACCATGGGCGGCGCAAGGTCGACCGGGAGTGGCGAGCGCGAGGCCGCCGTGCGGAGCGGACTCCAGTCGTGACCGGCCGCGGGCTCGCGGTCGTGACCGGCGCCAGCGCCGGGATCGGACGCGAGT
>DATCWW010000325.1:0-4982 GCA_036566145.1 Gemmatimonadales bacterium | reverse complement strand
TTCTTCCTCACCGCGGCCACGATCTCGTCCGATTCCACCTTGAGGACCCGCGGGTCGTTCGCGCCCTGCAGCACCATGAGCGGCACCTGGATCTTGTCCGCGTTGAACAACGGTGAGATCCGCCGGAGCCGGGCGCTGTCGGTCTTGGGGTCGCCCAGCTCGGCGTAGAGCGCGTCCCGGAAGGACCCCCACCAGGGCGGAATGCTCTGCAGCGTCCGCACCCAGTTGGAGATCCCGAACAGGTCCACGCCCACCTTGAACGCATCCGGCCGCAGCGTGAGCGCGGCGAGCGTCATGTAGCCGCCGTAGCTGCCGCCCAGGATCCCGATCCGGGCCGAGTCCACGTAGCCGGTCGCGGCCAGCATCCCCTTGCTGGCCACCACGTCGCCCAGATCGGCCTCGCCGTGCTTCCGGTCGTCCATGGCGTAGAACGTCTTGCCGTAGCCGGAGCTGCCGCGGTTGTTGATGTCGAACACCACGTAGCCGTGGTTCACCAGCGCCTGCGTCAGCGCGAAGTAGCCGACCCGCGCCTGGTCTCCCGGCCCGCCGTGCACCAACACGATCGCCGGCGCCCGGGCCGCCGGCGACACCTGGTGCGGCCGGTAGAGGAGCCCGGGAACCGAAAGCCGGTCGTAGGACTTGAAGCGCACCACCCGGGGTGCCACCAGGTCGGCTCGATGGATCCGGGGGTTGAGGGCGCTGGTCAGCCGCTTCGGGGGCTGGCCCAGCCGGCCGGCGTAGAGGTCGAACGGGACGCTCCCGTCGCTGCCGTAGAACGCGATCGTGGCATCGTCGCGGGACAGGTGGACTCCACCGACCACGCCCCCCGGCATCCCCGCGAACGGCACCGGCTGAAGCGTCCGGGCGTCGAGCATCCGAACGGTGGAGCGGGCGTCCTCGTTCACCCGCACGATGAGGTACTTCCCGCCTCGGCTGTACTCGGCCGCGGTGACGTCCCAGTCCGCGGCGAACACCGTGGACTTTCGCCCGCTCCCGAGCTCGTAGCCCTGGAGCTCGGCGAACTCCCGGCCGCTGTCCGAGGTGACCAGCAGCCGACTCCCGTCCGGGGAGAAGTCCTGGGGCATGTAGTTGACGTCGCCGGTGTGCCTGGTGATCAGCTTCGTGGCGCCGGACTGCCGGTCGTAGAGGAAGACGTCGGCGTCCTTGTTGGTGTTCTGCCGGCTCAGCGCGACGTACCGCTTGTCCCGCGAGACGGCGCCGGGGCTGTAGCCCTCGGTGTTGCGGTAGAACGGCGTCCGGGCGTAGCCGTCGGTCGCGAGCTCGTACAGGTCGAAGAACCGTGGGTCGCGCTGGTTGGTCCAGACGAAGAACGACCGGTCGTCACCCGACCAGCCGCCGAAGAAGGCCTTGAGCTTGGCGCCGGGCGTCAGGTCCCTGGTCTTGCCGTCGGGCGTGCGGACGTACAGGTGGTCCAGCTCGTTGCCGCCCTGATCGCTGGTGTAGAGGATGCGCTCGTCGGCGGGAAACCAGGAGACGGCGAAGATCGAGTTCCCCGTCGAGCTGGTCAGCGGCTGAGCGTCCCCGCCGGCCGTCGGAATCGCGTACGCGTTGTACACCCCCGAGCGGTTGGATGAGACGAGGATCCGGCTGCCGTCGGGCGAGAACGAGGCGCCGGTGTATTCGACGTTGCTGTAGAAGTCGGCCACCGAGTACTGGGTCGGGGTGAACGCCGAGTCGGTGGCGGGAGCCCGGGTGACGCGCTCGCCGCTCGAGCAGGCCAGTGCCGTCAGAGCCGGGCCGAGGACACAAAGGTGGGAGACGCACATGGCAGCCCTCCGTCGTGATGCCGGACTAACGCTGCGTAGCGTGCACTCGCCGACGCTGGAACCGCAAGGGTACCCGGCTGCGAGTTGGTCGATCTGACGGTCGTGGCTCCCGTCTGGGTGGATCGCGAGACATCGACGGCAGCGGCATGATGGCGGTCCAGGCGGGGCGGACGACGGCGACCAGCTTCATCTTCAACTGGCTCCTGACAGTCGGGGTGACGCTCGGGTCACGAGCAGAGCCCTGCCTCGGGCAGGGCTGTTCGTTGTCCGGCTAGGCGTCGGCCGTCCGCAGCCGTATATTTAAGGCCCGCTCTCCCTGCGCTACGATCCGTCGTCCGGGGATGTCTCCCTCTGCTACGAGGCCCTGGTTGCCCGACCACCAGCCTGATTTTGCGCATTCCTGCAGCCCCGAGCCTCACCGCGACCGGACCAAGCAGATCCTCCGCCGGCACCCCGAGATCCGCACCCTGATCGGCCCCAGCCCGGTGACCTTCCTTTATATCGTGGGGCTCGTGTCGCTGCAGTTCGTCACCGCCTGGCTCGTGGCCGATCGGTCCATCTGGGTCACCCTGCTGCTGGCGTACACCGTAGGCGCGTTCGCCAGTCACGGGCTGTTCGTCATGATCCACGAGTGCGCCCACCGTCTGGTCTTCCGTAAGCGCGTCCCCAACGTCCTGGCCGGCCTCGTCGCCAATCTGCCGCTCTTCGTGCCCGGGTCCTTCTCCTTCCAGAAGTACCACCTCAAGCACCACAGCAATCAGGGCGTCTACGAGCTCGATGCCGACATCCCGAGCCGCTGGGAGGCGCGCCTGATCGGCCGCTCGGCGTTCATGAAGGCGCTGTGGCTGCTGCTCTACCCGCTCTTCCAGAGCGTGCGCGCCTTCCGGGTGAAGGACGTGCCGCCGCTCGACTTCTGGACGGTGACCAATCTCCTCATCCAGATCGGCGTCAACCTCGCCGTCTACCTGGTGTGGGGCCCGATGTCGTTCGCCTATCTGGCGCTGGCGCTCTTCTTCTCGATCGGGCTGCACCCGCTCGGGGCGCGCTGGATCCAGCGGCACTATCTCGTGGGCGAGGGGGGAGACCAGGAGACCTTCAGCTACTACGGGAAGCTCAATCTCCTGACGTTCAATGTGGGCTACCACAACGAGCACCACGACTTCCCCTCGATCTCGTGGATCCGGCTGCCCGGGATCCGCGCCGCGGCGCCCGAGTTCTACGAGGAGCTCACCGCCCACACCTCGTGGACCCGGCTGCTCTTCCGCTTCCTGTTCGACCCCGAGATCACCCTCTACTCCCGGATGACCCGGGAAAGCGCGTCCGGCAACCCTCGGCCGGCGCTGGCCGAGCCCGGCACCGCGGCGTAGCTTAGGGACGTCTCGGCGAAGTCAGGCTCGAATGAAGCTCGTCCGCGCCGCCGCCTGCGTCTTGGTTGCCGGCTGTACTACCTACAAGCCCCCGCCGCCGCCGACCCCGCGCGACGCGAGCCTCGTCGCCGCCTCCATGGGCCAGACCTGGGACGCGGTGATCGACCTCTTCGCCACCCGCAACATCCCCATCCGCACCATCGAGCGCGCCTCGGGTCTCATCGTGACAGACGCGCTCCGCGTGGGGCAGGAGGGGAACACCTACGCGAGCTGCGGGACGAAGAACGGCAAGGTCCTGGCCCCCGACCGGGCGACCTACAACGTCCTCGTGCGCGGCGATTCCAGCATGGCGACCGTCCGGACCACGGTCCTCTGGACCCGCACGGCGGAGCCCATCGTCCCCGAGTGCACCAGCACCTTCATCTGGGAGCGCGCCCTGGAGACCGACGTCAAGGCGCGCGCGGAGCGGCAGGGCCGACAGGTGGCGAGAAAGACGGTGCACCTCAGGCCGGTCCCGCCGGGCCAGCCTTCGTCGCCGGCGCCGGCCCCCGCACCCGGCGGTCCCCCGGCCATCCGCTCGGCCGAACAGCTCATGGACAATCTCGGCTTCCGCCGGGCGATGGCCGACGCCCAGCGGATCGGAATAGTGACCGACTTCCACGAGATCGCCATCGACACCCTCGCCCTCGACCTGGCCGATGACGCGCTCACCTCGCCGTCCACCGACCACAGCCTGAGCGGGTTGTATCTGGCCTATCGCGGGACCACCGGATACCGGCCGGGAAGCGCGATGAAGCTGTTCCATGACGGGCAGTCGATCGGGTGGTACGACCACGCGGGACTGACCTGGGGGATGGTGCGGTAGATCGAGGCCGCGCGAGCAGGCGGGTGCTATACTGCCCCGCATGGATGCTTCCAATGGCTATGTCCACGTCCGCGGCGCCCGGGTCCACAATCTCAAGAACGTAGACGTCCGCATCCCCCGCGGCGCCCTGGTCGTCTTCACGGGGGTGAGCGGGTCGGGTAAGTCGTCCCTTGCCTTCGGCACCCTCTACGCCGAGGCGCAGCGCAGGTATCTCGAGTCGGTGGCGCCCTACGCCCGCCGGCTGTTCCATCAGGTCGGCGTCCCCGAGGTGGACGGGATCGATGGTCTCCCGCCCGCGGTCGCCCTCCAGCAGCAGCGCGGCGCGCCCACCACGCGGAGCTCGGTCGGCAGCGTCACCACCCTCTCCAACCTCCTCCGGATGCTCTACTCCCGCGCGGGCGACTACCCGCGGGGGATGGAGATCGTGTACGCCGAGGGGTTCTCGCCCAATACGCCGGAAGGGGCGTGTCCCCGCTGCCACGGGCTGGGACGGATCTACGACGTCACCGAGCGAAGCATGGTGCCGGACGATACGCTCACCATCCGCGAGCGGGCGATCGCGAGCTGGCCGCCAGCGTGGCACGGCCAGAACCTGCGCGACATCCTGGTGACGCTGGGCTACGATGTGGACCGCCCCTGGCGCGGGCTGCCGAAGAAGGACCGCGACTGGATCCTGTATACCGAGGAGACGCCGACGGTGCCGGTGTACGCCGGGTACACGCCGGCGGAGACCCGCCGCGCGCTCAAGCGGAAGGAGGAGCCGAGCTACATGGGGACGTTCACCGGCGCGCGGCAGTACGTGCTGGAGACGTTCGCGAAGACCGAGAGCGCGGCGATGAAGCGGCGGGTGGCGCGGTTCCTGGTCAGCACCGAATGCCCGGTCTGCCACGGCAAGCGGCTGAAACCGGGCGCGTTGAAGGTCAAGTTCGCGTCGCTCGACATCGCTGAGATGCAGCGCCAGCC
>DATCWW010000313.1:0-5752 GCA_036566145.1 Gemmatimonadales bacterium | reverse complement strand
CCGCAGCCGACCCGGTCGCCGATGCACTGGAGCAGTGGCGGACGGCGGTGGCGCGGGAGATGGGTGTCCCGGCCTACGTCGTCCTGGGCGATCGGGCGTTGGCCGCGCTGGCCGCCGCACCGGCGAATCCGGAGGCGCGCGCGGTGCCGGCGGGGCCACGGTTCCGGGCCAAGTTCGAGGCGGAGGTGCGGCGGCTGGTGGGGCGGGTGCGGGGGAACGCATCACCATAACGGGTGATCGCAACACTTCCGGCGTCCTGACCGCTTTCGCGTCCCGCCCAACCACCTCGCCCCTGCCCGCCGCCCAACACCGTGCGAGATCCCGGCCACGCCGCTGCCGTGCGCGTGATGCTGTCGGCTGTGCCGGTCCTGCGCCCGTCTTGCTCTTGACGCTGTCGCGGGCGCCGATCGGGCCGGAATCGCTACCCGCGACGCCGTCACGCGCGCCGGTCCTTCAGCCGGGCCGCGGACGGTCTCGTGCGACGCGCCCGTCTCGCCGCCGCGGCGCGCACGAGGCCGACGCTGCTCCGATTCTCGCTGCCGAGCACACCACGTCTCCTGCTCGACCGCGTACGTCATCGTATGCCCGGTTGGCGCCCCCGCTACAGTAACGCGAGCCACGCGCGGACGTGCGCGCGTTGATGACCACGCGGCGCGGAGCGTCGCCCGGGCCCTCGTCGTCCCGCCGCCGTGCGTGCAGCACCTCCGGACACACTGAATCCGTGGCGTGCGTTCCAGGAGGCCCGCGCTTTCGCGCATCGGACTGTGCTCTTTGCGCAAAGCTTCCAGCGTTCGGCGCGCACCTTCGGGCCTCCAGCGCAAGGCTTTGTGGGGACTGCACGCGGCGCCGTACAGCGAGCTGTCGTCTCCGTGCAAGCATCGACGGCGTTGGATCGCCGACCGGTGTTCCTGCGCACTCGCCGACGATGCCGTGCGGAGAACCGGTGCGCCGGTTCAATCACTCGCGTCGCCGGGCCAGTCCCACGGGCTGCCACCGGTGACCGGCGGGAGGGCGCGTGGCCGCGCGGCGAACCGGTTCGACCCGCCCTGAGGCGTATGTTCGCTACCCGCCTTTCTGTCCCCCGACCCGGGCGCCCCGCGCAGACTTCCACGAGCCGGATCGCTTGGCGTTACCCCGGCGCGGCCCGACCCGCCTGTGTATCTTGTGGGCCAGCAACAGCACCGAGTCCCTCAGCCTCCAGGCCCGTTCATGAACGACCTTCCGTACTTCACCGATCACCACCGCGAAGTCCGCGAGATGGTCCGCAGCTTCAGCCGGGAGCACATCCTCCCCGTGGCGCCCGAGCTGGACCGCACCTCCGAGTTCCCCTGGGACAACATCAAGGCCATGGGCGAGCTGGGGCTCCTCGGCGTGCCTTGGAACGAGGAGCTGGGCGGCGCCGGGATGGACCAGCTCTCCTATTACATCACCATCCACGAGATGGCCAAGGTGGACGCGAGCCACGCGCTCACCATCAGCGCCCACACCAACCTCGGCACCTCGCCGATCGTGGAGTTCGGGACCAAGGCGCAGCGGGAGCGGTACGTGCCCCTGCTCGCGTCGGGCCGGGTGCTGGGAGGGTTCGGGCTCACCGAGCCCGGCGCGGGCAGCGATGCGGGTGGCACCGCAACCACCGCGGTGGACAAGGGCGATCACTACCTGCTCAACGGCTCCAAGATCTTCATCACCCATGCGGGCGTGGGCGAGATCTTCAACGTCACCGCGCGCACCGAGCCGGGGAGCGGAAGCCGGGGGATCACCAGCTTCATCGTCACCAAAAACACGGTGGACCTCGACCGTGCCAAGGCCCTGGGGATAGGCCACGCCGCGGACCTGCCCAAGACCAAGGGCGTCCGGGCGGGGAAGAAGCAGGACAAGATGGGGTGGCGGGCCAGCGATACCCGCGAGCTGATCTTCGAGAACGCGGTGGTGCCCAAGGAGAACGTGCTGGGCACGCCGGGGCAGGGGTTCGTCAACTTCCTCAAGACCCTCGACGCCGGGCGGATCGGGATCGCCGCGCTGAGCCTGGGAATCGCCGAGGGCGCCTACGACGAGGCCGTCCGCTACGCCGGCGAGCGGAAGCAGTTCGGCCGGGCGATCGGCAGCTTCCAGGGGGTGAGCTTCCAGCTCGCCGACATGGCCACCGAGATCGAGGCCGGCACCCACCTCCTGTACCATGCCGCCTGGCTCAAGCAGAACGGCCGCCCCTTCAAAAAGGAGGCGGCGATGGCCAAGCTCTTCTGCTCCGAGCTCGCCATGCGGGCCACCACCAAGGCGGTCCAGATCTTCGGCGGCTACGGGTATACCACCGAATACCCGGTGGAGCGGATGATGCGCGACGCCAAGGTCTGCGAGATCGGCGAGGGGACCAGCGAGATCCAGCGGATCGTGATCGCGCGGGAGATCCTGGGCCAGATCGGCGACTGAGGCCGCGGCGCCGCGCTCCCTGCCGCATAGCGCTTGCGTCGTATATACTTGTGGCCATTCGGCGACGCGCCTTCCTGTGGCATGCTCCGTCCGCCCAGCCCGGGCAGAGTCGCCGCAGTGGGCGCGTTCGTGTGACCGGACGGGCCTGCATCACGGCCGAGGTCGAGCATTTTGAAACGCGAGATCCTGATCAACGGGAGCCAGCGGGAAACCCGCGTGGCCATCCTCGAAGACGATCGTCTGGTCGAGCTCCTGGTGGACCGGCCGGACCATCGCCGCTCCGTCGGCGACATCTACCTGGGTCGGGTCGAGGCGGTGCTGCCCGGGATCCAGGCGGCCTTCGTCGACATCGGCCAGGAGAAGAGCGCCTTCCTCCATGCCTCGGACCTGCTGGAGCCGGACGAGGACGAGGAGCCTGAGGAGGAGGCCGACGAGGCCGACGAGACCGATCCCCCGGACACCGCCGCGGGAGGCGCGGCCGGAACGGAGGAGGCAGGGGCGGAAGGGGGGGAGGCGGACCGGCGGACCAACTGGCGCGCCGGGCGGGACCGCCGCCGCCGGGGCCGGGGCCGAGGCGCCGCCACCGAGGCGGGCAACGGCAATGGCGGCAACGGCGAAGTCCGCCAGCGCGAGATCTCCTCCCGTCGGGCGCTCCCCAACATCCAGGACATCCTCAAGAAGGGTCAGACTCTCCCGGTCCAGGTCACCAAGGAGCCGATCGGCACCAAGGGGTGCCGGGTGACCGCGCAGATCTCCCTCCCCGGCCGGTTCCTGGTTTACATGCCGTACGCGTCCAAGGTCGGCGTGAGCCGGAAGATCGAGAGCCGGGAGCAGCGGGCCAAGCTCCGGGAGATGGTCTCCAAGCTCCTCCCCAAGGACGCCGGCGGGGTCATCGTCCGGACCGTGGCGGAAGGGGTCACCGAGGAGCACTTCCGGCGGGAGATCGACAGCCTCCTCGCGCTCTGGCGCAAGATCAACCGGAAGAAGACCTTCGTCCGCCGGGCGCCGGCCCTGCTGCAGCGCGAAACCAGCCTCACCCGCGGCATCATCCGCGATCTGTTCAGCGCCAAGGTGGACGCGCTCCACGTGGACTCCAAGGAGCTGTACAACGAAATCGAGCAGTACCTGAACCAGATCGACCCCGAGCTCATGGGCCGGGTGCAGTACTACACCGACGCCACGCCCCTCTTCGACAAGTTCGACATCGAGTCCGAGATCCGGGACCTGTTCAAGGCCCGGGTGGAGCTCCCCACCGGCGGGTCGCTGGTGATCCAGCCGACCGAGGCGCTGATCAGCATCGACGTCAACACCGGGCGCTACACCGGCAAGAAGGACCCGGAGAAGACGATTCTCCGGACCAACCTCGAGGCGGCACGCGAGATCGCCCGGCAGATCCGGCTCCGCGACATCGGCGGGATCATCGTCTGCGACTTCATCGACATGGAGACCCGGAGCAACCGGGACAAGGTGCTCCAGGAGCTCCGCACCCATCTGGGCCGGGACCGCGCGCGCACCAAGGCGCTGGCGGTGAGCGAGCTGGGGCTGGTGGAGATGACCCGCCAGCGGGTGCGGCCGTCGCTCTGGCACTCGATGACGACCGACTGCCCGACCTGCGGCGGCAGCGGCCGGGTCTTCACGCCCGAAGTGGTGGCCCGGCGTCTGGAGCGGGCTCTCAAGCGGGCGGGGCACGAGCACCGGGAGCGCCAGCTCACGGTCAGGCTGCATCCGGAGGTGGCGCTGTACCTGCTCGAGGAAGAGCCGAAGCTGCTGCAGACGCTGTCGAAGCTGACCGCCCTGGATCTCGAGCTGCGGGACGACCCCATGATGCGATTGGACGAGTTCCGCCTCATGAGCCGGCCGGCCGGGCGAGACGTCACCGATCTGTACGCCGTCGCGTAAAGACCCCCAACAACACCCCCACATCTGCGTTATCTGCGTTCATCTGCGGCCCCTTCCTTTTTTGGGTCGGCCGCAGATGAACGCGGAGGACGCAGAGAACGCGGAAGGGCCAGGGGGATGTCTCCCTGACAGCCCTCCCGCCAGGACCGCTCCCAGAATCTGCCATCCTGACCGATAAATCGGGCCGAGCGATTGCTCCTGAGCGCGCTCGAACGGCTTGACACGCTCGCGTCACCTTTTATCTTTGCGCCAGCGATTAGCACTCTTGGCGAGCGAGTGCTAACATGTTGGAAATACTGCTGTTACACAATCCATATCACCGCGTTGTGGAGGTTGAGCGATGGCGACTGCGACCAAGGGCAAGTCCACCCTCAAGATCCAGCCCCTCGAGGATCGGGTGGTTATTCTGCCGGCCGATGAGGCCGAGGCCATGCGGGGCGGGCTGTACATCCCCGACACCGCCAAGGAAAAGCCGACCCAGGGCGAAGTGATCGCCGTCGGTCCGGGCCGGTTCGAGAAGGGGACCCGCGTCCCCATGGAGCTCAAGGTCGGCGACCAGGTGATCTACGGGAAGTACAGCGGCACGCCGTACACGGTCGAGGGTGATGAGTACGTCATCATCAAGGCCTCGGACGTGCTCGCCAAGCTCGCCTGATTCGACGACGAATCGTCGCACCCACAAGGAGACTGACAGATGGCCGCGAAGGAACTGCTCTTCAATACCGATGCCCGCACCAAGCTCAAGCGGGGCGTCGATGCCCTGGCCGAGGCGGTGAAGGTCACCCTCGGCCCCAAGGGTCGGAATGTCGTCATCGACAAGAAGTTCGGCTCCCCGACCGTGACCAAGGACGGCGTCACCGTCGCCAAGGAAGTCGAGCTGAGCGACGCGATCGAGAACATGGGCGCCCAGATGGTGAAGGAAGTCGCCACCAAGACCAGCGACCTGGCGGGTGACGGCACCACCACGGCGACCGTGCTGGCCCAGGCGATTTTCCGCGAGGGCCTCAAGAACGTGACCGCCGGCGCCAACCCGATGGAGCTGAAGCGGGGCATCGACAAGGCGGTGGACGCCGTGGTCGAGCAGCTCAAGACCCTCTCGGTCCCCTCGGCCGGCAAGAAGGAGATCGCCCAGGTCGGCACCATCTCCGCGAACAACGACAAGGAGATCGGCAACCTGATCGCCGAGGCGATGGAGAAGGTGGGCAAGGACGGGGTCATCACCGTCGAGGAGGCCAAGGGCTTGGAGACCACCCTCGAGACTGTGGACGGCATGCAGTTCGATCGCGGCTACCTCTCGCCCTACTTCGTCACCGATCCGGAGAAGATGGAGGCCGCCCTCGAGGATGCCTACCTCCTGATCCACGACAAGAAGATCTCGGCGATGAAGGAGCTGCTCCCCATCCTCGAGAAGGTCGCCCAGAGCGGC
>DATCWW010000300.1:0-11703 GCA_036566145.1 Gemmatimonadales bacterium | reverse complement strand
CCGTAGAGGTCCACCAGCTGCCGGGTCACATCAGCCATGCGTCGTCATCCTCCCTGGCCTAGGCGCTTCCCCCATGGGTAGGAAAAGGTAGGCCGGGGGGGAGAGACCGTCAAACACTTCGTCAGGGCGCGACGTCGCTCGACGGGGGCTCCGCCGGCCGCCGGTGCTCGTCGTAGCCGGGCCGTCCCATGGCCGCGAACGTGAGCTTCTTGCCCAGCTCGACCCCGGGCTGGTCGAACGGATCCACACCGTACCATACCCCGGCATACCCGGTGGCGAGCTGGAGGAACATGATCGCCTCGCCCAGTGTCGCCGGGCTCAGGTCAGGCAGCCGCAGGGTGCAGCTCATGCGCCCCATCTGCGCGAGCGCCGCCGAGGTGGCTTCGTACTCGGCCCGCAGGAGCTCGCCGAGGCTGTGGCCGGGCAGGTACGCCAGATCGGCCGGCAGGTCGGGACGGGCGGGAATCGTCACGTCCACGCCGAGGTCGTCCGCCACGACGAACGTGATGGCCTTGTCGTAGGGCCCTTCCATGAAGAGCTGGACCTGGCTGTGCTGGTCGGTGGCGCCCACCGCCCCGACCGGCGTGGGGCCCCGATGCACCACCTGCCCGCCGCGGTCCACCCGCTTGCCCAGGCTCTCCGCCCAGAGCTGCCGGTACCATTCGGCGAACTCGCGGAGCCGGTCGGTGTACGGCATCAGCACGTTGATCTTGGCCCCGAGATCCGTGTCGGCGGCCCAGTGCAGCGCGGCGTAGAGCGCGGCGGGGTTCCTGGCCAGCTCGTCGGAGTCAGCCGTCTGAATGGCCTGGCGCGCTCCCGCGAGCATCCCCGCGACGTCGATTCCGACCAGCGCGGCCGGGAGGAGACCGACCGGCGAGAGTACGCTGAAGCGGCCGCCCACCTCGGGCGGCACGTCCAGCGTGGCGATCCCTTCGCGGGCAGCCAGCTCGCGGAGCGCGCCGCGAGCCGGGTCGGTGGTGAAGACCAGGTGCCGTGCCGCCGCGCCGCCGAGCGCGTCTTCGAGCCATTGGCGAACCACCAGATACTGCGCCATCGTCTCCGCCGTCCCGCCCGACTTGCTGATCACGTTCACCAGCACCCGCCGGGGATCGATCCGCCGCAGCGCGGCATCCACCGACGTCGGGTCCACGTTCTCCAGCACGGTCAGCCGGGGAAAGAACTCGCGCCCCTCGTCGTCCAGCTCGTTCCACGCCGGCCGGCGGAGCGCGTTCAGCAGGGCCTTGGTCCCCAGCGCCGATCCACCGATGCCGAGGACGAGCACGTGGTCGTGCGCCTGGCCCAGCCCTTCGGCGAAGGCCGAGATCTGACGCACCGTTTCGCCCTGGTCGACCAGGCCGTAGAACCCGTACTCCCCCGCCGCGCGGCGGCGGCGTACCTCCGCCTGCACCTCGGCGAACCGCGCGGCGAGCTCGCCCAGCCGCGCCCGCGACAGTCCGTGGCGGCGATCGAGGCGGTCCTGGAACATCCGTCCATACTCGAGGGTGATCACGAAATCTCCACGGTCAGTCCGTCGTACGCCGGGTAGACGCCGTCCGGCAGCTCGGCGGCCAGCGCGGCATGCCCGGTCTCATGGGTCAGGTGGGTGAGGTAGGTGCGCCGGGCCCCGATGGCGCGGGCGGTCTCGATCGCCTCCCCGATGCTCAGGTGAGTCGGATGGGAGCGCCACCACAGCGCGTTGAGGGCGAGGACGTCGAGCCCACGGAGCAGATCGCGCTCGGCCTCGGGGACGGCCTTCACGTCGGTGATGTAGGCCAGCCCGCCGAAGCGGTAGCCGAACACCCGCAGCGGTCCATGGCGGAAGGCCAGCGGAAGGACCTCGATGCCCGCGACGGTCACCGGCCGCCCCGGCTCGACGGGGTGCGGCTCCAGGTCGGGCTTCGAGGTGCCCTGGTACGGCGCCTCGCCATCGAAGATGTAAGCGAACGATTCGCGCAGGCGCTCGAGCGTTTCGGGGGGACCGTACACCGGCAGGGCCCGGCGGCGCCGGACCGAGAACATCCGGAGATCGTCGATGCCGTTCACGTGGTCGGCGTGCTCGTGAGTGTAGACCACGGCATCCACCGAGGTGAGCCCCGCCGCGATGAGCTGGAGGCGGAGCTCGGGCGGCGTATCGATGAGGATGGTGGCGCCGTTCGCCTGGACCGCCGCCCCGGAGCGGGTCCGCTTGTCGCGCGGGTCGGCGGACCGGCAGACCGCGCAGTCGCAGCCGATCTGGGGCACCCCGAAAGACGTTCCGGTGCCCAGGAACGTGAGCCGCATGCCCTAAACTGCTTCGATCTTGAGGAGGTTGGTAGTGCCGGGCATGTCGAACGGCACGCCCGCCGTGACCACCAGACGCTCGCCCGGCCGCGCCAGCCCGCGCTCCAGGATCTGGCGTCGGGCCGCGTTCAGCATTGCATCGTAGTCGGTATAGTGGCCGATCAGCGCCGAGCTGACGCCCCACACCAGGCTGAGCTGGCGATGGGTCTCCGGCTCCGGCGTGCAGGCGAAGATGGGGACCGAGGGCCGGCAGGTGGAGACCTTGCGCGCCGTGAACCCGCTGCTGGTGAAGCACAGGATGATCGGCGCGGTGAGCATCTCCGCGGCGGCGCACACCGCGACCGCGATGGCGTCCTCGGTGCGCACCGGCCCACTCTCCCGCCGCCGGTGATGCGGCAGGACGACGCCCTCGCTCACGCGCCGGCCGAAGGCGACATCCAACGTCACCCCGCGCGACTGCCGCTGGGACTCCATCTCGCGCGCGATCCGGTCCATCGCCCGCACCGCCTCGATCGGGTAGCGCCCCACCGCGGTCTCCGCGGACAGCATCACGGCGTCGGTGCCGTCGAGGATCGCGTTCGCGACATCGGACGCCTCCGCCCGGGTGGGCCGGGGCGCCTGGACCATCGATTCCAGCATCTGGGTCGCGGTGATCACCGGCTTCCCGTGAAGGCTCGCCTCGCGGATGATCTGCTTCTGCATCAGCGGCACTTCCTCGAACGGCAGCTCGACGCCCAGGTCGCCCCGGGCGACCATGATGGCGTCGGAGACGTCGAGGATGGGACACAGGTTCTTCAGAGCGGTGTCCTTCTCGATCTTGGCGATGAGCTTGATGCTCGGCGGGACCAGGGCGCGGAGCCGCTCCATGTCCTCGGGCCGGCGGACGAACGAGAGCGCGACGTAGTCCACCCCCAGCTCCACCGCGGCGCGGACGTCCTCGAGATCCTTCTCGGTGAGCGCCGGCGCGCTCACTTCGATCCCGGGCAGGTTCATCCCCTTGTGCGCCTTGAGCTCGCCGCCGTAATGGACCATCGCGTCCACCCGGTGGCCGTGAAGGCCGGTCACTTCGAGTGACAGGAGACCGTCGTCGAGCAGGATCCGGGAGCCGACCTGAACGTCGCTGGCGAGGTCGTCGTAGGTGGTGGGAATCTCGTCCGGAGCGGACTCGGCCTCGGGCGCAAAGACGACCCGCTGGCCCGCCTCGAGGCGGAGCGGCGCCGGCAGATCGCCGATCCGGATGCGCGGCCCCTGCAGGTCGAGCAGGATGGCCGCCGAGTCTCGGCGACCGGCGAGCACCTCGCGCAGGCTGCCGATCCAGCGGGCGCGGATCTCCGGCGTGCCGTGCGACGCGTTGATGCGGACGACGTTGACGCCCGCGTCGAGCAGCGCGGCCATCTGGGCAGGCTGATCCCAGGACGGGCCCAGGGTGGCGACGATCTTGGTGCGGCGAACCGGCGTGTGCGGCATGAGGGAGTTTAATGCGGCACCGTCACCGCCGCATCACGATCTCCCCGCCCACGACGGTGAGCTCGGCCCGGCCCGCACGGAAAGCGGCGCCATCTCCCCGCTCCACCGCCGGGTCGACCGCCCAGGCCACGAAATCCGCGTCCATCCCCGCGGCGAGCGTGCCCCGCCGATGCAACGTGCCCGCGGCGCTCGCCGCGGCGGCGGTGTAGGCGCGGAGCACCTCGGCGAACCCGACCCGCTCCTCGGGGCGCCAGGCCGGCGAGCCATCGGCGAAGGTGCGGTCGAGCGCGGCGAAGACGCCCTCTCGCGGATCGATCGAGGCGACCGGCACGTCGCTGCCGAACACCAGCGTGGTGCCCCGCTCGAGGAGCGACCGGAAGGCATAGGCCCCCGCTCCGCGCCCACCCCAGTGGCGGTCCACCAGCGGGATGTCGGTGAGAAGATGAGCCGGCTGCATCGAGGCCACGATCCCCGCGCGTGCCGCCCGGTCGAAGTCGGCCGGGTGCACGCACTGGAAGTGCTCGATCCGGTGCGGTAGCGCGGTCCGAGGGAGCGGGGTCATGAGGTCGAGCGCGCGACGCACGGCCGCATCACCGATGGCGTGCACCGTGCAGGCGATCCCGTGCTCCGACGAGAGGCGCATGGCGCGCTCCGCCTCATCAGCCTCGGTGAGCGGCATACCGCGGTCGCGACTGCCCTCGTAGGGCTGCAGCATCCACGCGGTGCGGCTGCCCAGGCTCCCGTCCAGGAACATCTTCACCCCACCGAGCGTCATCCACTCGGAGCCCGTGCCGCTGCGCTCGCCCGCGCCGATCAGTGCGGGGAGGGAGGTGACCGGCGCGTGAAAGAGTACGCGCAGGCGCAGCCGTCCGGCCGCATCCAGCCGGACGAAGGCTGCCCGGGCGGCGGCGTCCTCAACGTCGTGGATCCCGGTCACGCCGAGGCGGTGAGCTTCTGCCTGCGCGTCGAGGAGCGCCTCGTCCAACCGATCGGCAGGAGGGCGCGGCAGCACCCGGGTCACCAGCTCGACGGCGCGCTCGAGCAGCAGTCCCGTTGGCTCGCCAGAGGCGTCCCGCACGATCCGCCCACCCGGAGGATCCGGTGTATCCCGCTCGATCCGCGCGGCCCGGAGCGCCGCGGTGTTGACCCACGCCGCGTGCACGTCGACGCTGTCGAGGTAGACCGGACCCGTCTGCACCGCATCGAGCGGCGCGCGGTGCGGGGCGTCGTCCCAGCGGTTGGCGTCCCACCCCTGTCCCAGCACCCAGCCTTGCTCCGGCGTCCCCCCGGCGACTCGGCGCACCGCCTCCGCCCGGGTGGGCGCGGCGGTCAGCTGTACTCGCCGACGACCGAGCGCCCAAAGCGCGAAGTGGGTGTGTCCATCAACGAACCCGGGAGTCACCAAGGCGTCGCGGAGCTCGTAGCGGGGGAGACGGGCGGGAGCTTCGCGCATCAGACGCGCGTGAGGACCCACGGCCTTCACCTTGCCGCGCTCCCACCAGATCGCGTCGCCCGCGGACCCTGGCGCGAGGGTCTCTACCCGCCGAGCCCGGAGGACTCCGCCGGCGTCAGTCATGGGCGGCACCGGTTTCCACATGTTGATAACCGCCGAACGTGCAAATCCCGCGGAAGCGATTCCAGTATCAAAATCTCGGTCGTTGCCTTCATAATGTACTTTATAGTTTGCCTGTAACGTACTGTAGTGTAATAGTATGCGATTGGTGACCTTTATGGCATCCGAGCAAGCTGCCACTGTCGCCACCCTGCCGGCACTTATTCAGACGAGCTCGTTTTGAACACTTTCGACATGGGGGTTTTGCGGGCGGAAACGTCAGTGGGGAGAACGCCGATCTGTGGGCGCATGGGCATCACTGGAGGCGTAACCGGCCCTCACCGCCTTCGTAGGATGGCCCGACGTACCGAATGGGCGAGGCCTGCAGCGCGCGGGCCATCGCCTCTTTGCCCTCGACGCGCAAGGACCCGAGCATGGGAGTGGACGACGCGGGCTTGAGTGTCAGCTCCCCCGTGACCCAGCGACGATTCGGTCCCCGCGCCTGCCAATGCCACGATACCGCCGCGGGGGTGTGGGTGGTGTCCTCGCCATCCCTCCCGTCCCAGACCAGCAGTGTCTCGCCGAGCTTGATCTGATAACGGCGCTCGTCGGTACGCGGTGGGCCATCCTCTCGCGGAACCGGTCCGATGCTGGTGGTGAGTTTGTCGAGCTCGAGGCCGGCATGGTCGGCGGCGTCGCGCAAGTCGCCGTCGTTGGAGCGGAGATCGAGAACGATGTTTCCCGGCCCGGAGGTGCCGGTCTGCCCGGCCACCGTCCATATCGCGAGCATTGGGGCCTTGGCGGGATCCTTGTCGTCCCCGATCGTTTCGGAAGCGCCGACGACACGCGTGAGATAGTAGAAGCAGAGCGACGAAGGACTCCAGCTCCGGTACTCCGGCTGGGTGGATACCACCCGTCGCAGAACCGGGTGCAGCTCGGCGTAGCCCTCCGCCGGGAGCAGGCGAACACCGTCGGGAACCTCACGAAGCTTGGCCGGGTCGAGGAGGAGCTGGATGCAGAACCCCTTCCGCGGCTCGGTGAGACGCCAGTCCGCCCCCGCCTTGTTCTTGTCCTCGTGACCGTCCTGGGCTTGTGCCTCGACCGCGGTGCCGGCCGAGATGATTAACCCGAGCAGCGCGACCGAGAGAGCGTTAAGCATGGCGCGGCTCAGCTGCCCCGTGCCTCGCGTACGGCCGCGCCCAACGCCGAGTAGTCCTTCGGATCCATCGGATTGAACTTGGAATTCCGGTAGTGCACCCGGCCGTCGGGCGCGACGACGAAGACGGAGCGCCGGGGGCGCCCGGAGCCGTCGTAGCTCCCATAGGTGCGAGCCACCTTGAGGTCGGGATCGGTCAGGAGCCGGAAGGGCAGACCGAGCTTCGCGGCGAAGCGCTGGTGGGTGTCCACACTGTCCGCGTTGATGCCCACCACGATCACGTCGGGACCGAAGAGGGTGTCGTACTGGTCGGCAAAGGTCTGCATCTCCGCGGTGCAGCCGCTGGTGAAGTCCTTCGGATAGAAGGCGAGCACCACCGTCTTCCCCCGATCGCGCCAGAGCTGGTAGGGATTGTCGGCGGGCCCGACCCCGTCCTTGTTGGCCCACGCGAGCGTGAAATCCGGGGCCGTGTGCCCGACCTGGGGCCCGCTCACCAGCACCACCGTGGGGGTCTTGACCGGCTTGGACTCCTGAGCGACCACGGGAGCAGCCGCGCCGGCGAGGAGCAGGAGTACGGGTGAAACGCGCATCGAAGAGGAACCTCCGTGCTGGAGTGAGGTCAGGGGGCGGCCACTCGGCGCAGCGCAGGGAGGAAGTCCTGGTCTCCACCGGTGCCGGTATAGGCGATACGGCCATCGCGGTCCACGATGACCACGTAGGAGGTCGCGGGCGCCGCGTAGGCCCGGGTACTGACGCCCTCCTGATCGTAGAGCGTCTGGTACGGAACCTCGGTCTTCTCGAGGAACCGCCGGACCCGCTCCGGACTCTGGTTGACCGCGACGTTGATGCCGAAGAACGCCACCCGGTCGCCGATTTCGGCCCGTGCGGCTCGCACCCGGGGGAGCAGCGCCTCGCACTGCTCGCACCAGGTGGCCCACCACTCCAGGAACACCGGTCGCTTCCCCAGGTACTGGCCTAGGTCTACCGGCTTCCCGTTCAGGTCCGGGACCTGCACCACGGGAGCCTGCGCGCCGACGGCCGGTCCCTCGTCCTGGGCGGCCAGCGCGGTCACCCGCAGCGCGCCCAGAAGCAGCAGGGCAGCCAGGTACGGTCTCATAACACCGATCCGGTTCGCACGAAGTAGTACTCCGCCATCACGAGCAGCAACACGCCGGCGGCCCTGCGGATCCATTGGGTCCAGGCTCCGGCCTTGGGCAGGGCGGCAAGCGCCGCGCTGGAGATCCCGACCGCCACCAGCAGCGTGGTCAGGCCGAGCGAGAATGCCAGGAGGTAAGCGAATCCCCGCCATCCGCTGCCCGTCGCGGCGACGAAGGTGAGGACCGCGGCGAATGCCGGTGCCGTACAGGGCGCCGCCACCAGTCCCGAGGTGGCTCCGAGCAGGAAGGCGCCCCGGTAGGAGCCACCCGCGAGCCCGCCCGCCCAGCCCGAGAGCCGGGCCGGAGCGTTCACCGTAAAGACGTCCAACATGGCCAGACCGAACACCAGCAGCAGGTTTCCCATCAGGAGCAGGGCCCACGGGCTCGAGCTCACGGTGCCGAACAGGGTACCGGTGAGCCCGGCGACCAGGCCCAGGATCGAGTACACCAGCGCGAGCCCCAGCGCGTACGTCAGGCTCAGCCGGACCGCCCGCCCCCGGCTGACCCCGGCTGACCCAGCCCCGCCGAGAATCCCCGCCGTGATGGGAATCATGGGGTAGACGCAGGGAGTGAGGCTGGTGGCCAGACCGGCGCCGAAGAGCAGCGGGAATGCCAGCCAGGGCCGGTCGCGAAGTGAAAGATCCAGGAGGGTGTCGGCCTGCACGGCGGTCAGTTGGGTACCGCGGGCTCCGCCAGCCCCGCGGCGGCCGGCGCGCGGCGGTAGCGCGACGCCACGTACTCCTCCAGGATCCGGAGGAATTCCTCGACGATGCAGTCGCCCTTGAGAGTGACCAGCAACCGCCCGTCGACGTACACCGGCGCCTTGGGCTCCTCGAAGGTCCCCGGAAGCGAGATCCCGATGTGGGCGTGCTTGGATTCGCCCGGGCCGTTGACCACGCACCCCATGACGGCTACCCGGAGCTCCTCGACTCCCGGCCGCGCTTCCCGCCACAGCGGCATCCGCTCACGCAGGTGATCCTGGATCTGTTGCGCCATTTCCTGGAAGAAGGTGCTGGTCGTGCGACCGCAGCCCGGGCACGCGGTGACCTGCGGCGTGAAGCTCCGAAGTCCGAGGCTCTGGAGCACCTGCTGCGCCACCTGCACTTCTTCGGTCCGGTCGCCGCCGGGCGCAGGCGTCAGGCTCACGCGGATGGTATCCCCGATCCCCTCCTGCAGCAGGAGGCTGAGCCCGGCCGTGCTGGCGATGATGCCCTTGGCGCCGAGTCCGGCCTCGGTAAGCCCGAGGTGGAGCGGGTAGTCGCAGCGGGCCGCGAGCATCCGGTAGACGTCCACCAGGTCCTGGACCCCCGAGACCTTGGCGCTCAGGATGATCCGGTCGTGCGGAAGGCCGGTGGCCTCCGCCAGCGCCGCCGACCGGAGCGCGCTCTCGACCATCGCCTCCATCGTCACCGCACGGGCGTCGAGCGGATCGGCGGCCCGGGCGTTCGCGTCCATCATCTCGGTGAGCAGCGCCTGGTCGAGCGAGCCCCAGTTGACGCCGATCCGCACCGGCTTCGCCTGCCGCAGGGCCACCTCGATGATGGCGCGGAAGTGCTCGTCGGCGCGCTTGCCGCCGACGTTGCCCGGATTGATCCGATACTTGGCGAGCGCGCCGGCGCAGTCGGGATAGCGGGTCAGCAGCAGGTGGCCGTTGTAGTGGAAGTCCCCGATCACCGGCACCGCCACGCCGACCCGGTCGAGCTCCGCCACGATCCGGGGGACCGCCCGGGCGGCGTCCTCGTTGTTCACGGTGACGCGCACCAGCTCGCTTCCGGCCCCGGCCAGCGCCACGACCTGGGCCACGGTCGCGGCCACGTCGGCGGTGTCGGTGTTGGTCATCGACTGCACCACGATGGGATGGGCGGAGCCGACAGCGACGCCGCCGACCCGGACGGTCGTCGTATCACGGCGCGAGAGGGGTGGCATGGGCCCAAATATAACGGCAGATTCGGGCATGCCCGAACCTGAGCGCAACGGCCTGCCCCGGGCCGCGATCACCGCGGTGGCCACCTACGTCCCCGACCGCATCGTCACCAACGCCGACCTCGCCCAGCGGCTCGACACCTCCGACGAATGGATCGTGACCCGCACCGGCATCCGGGAGCGCCGGGCGGGCGCTCCCGGCGAGACCACGGCGAGCATGGGCGCGGAAGCGGTGCGCCGCCTGATGGCCGAGCGGTCGCTCGGGCCAGGCGACATCGAGGCGCTGATCGTCGCGACGGTCACGCCCGACATGGTGTTCCCCGCCACCGCCTGCCTGATCCAGGACCGTCTCGGCCTGCCGCAGGCCTGGGGGTACGATCTCTCCGCGGCGTGCTCGGGATTCCTCTACGCCCTCACCAGCGGGGCCCAGCTGGTGGCGAGCGGGGTGCATCGAAAGGTCGCGGTGGTCGGGGCCGATCTGATGAGCGCGATCATCGACCCCATCGACCGGACCACGGCCGTGCTGTTCGGCGACGGCGCGGGCGCCGTCCTCCTGGAGCCCGCGGAGCCGGGCTTCGGGGTGCTCGATTTCGTTCACCGGGTGGACGGGAGCGGGGCGGATGACCTGTACATGCTGGCGGGCGGCAGCCGCCGGCCCGCGAGCGCCGAGACGGTTGCGGGGCGGGAGCACTACCTCCGGCAGAACGGACGGGCGGTCTTCAAGTTCGCCGTGAGCGCCATGGCCGACTGCATCGAGGCGCTGCTGGCGCGCCACCGGCTGACGCCCGGAGACATCGCGGCGGTGATTCCCCACCAGGCCAACCAGCGCATCCTCGACGCCACCGCCGACCGGATAGGGCTTCCGCGGGAGCGGATGGTGTCGGTGATCGAGCGGTACGGCAACACGACCGCCGCCACGCTGCCGCTCGCCCTGGAGCACGCGGTGCGGTGCGGGAAGATCCGCCGCGGCGACCTGGCGGTCCTGGTGGCCGTGGGCGCCGGCCTCACGCTGGGGGCGACACTCGTACGGTGGAGTGGCTGAGCGGCCGGATCAGGCCCGGGAAAACTCCGCCCGATCGATGGCGGCCAGATCGTCGGCGGCGAGATCGAGATCGCCGGCTCGCAGCGAATCCTGCGCGTGCTCCACCCGGCGGGCGCTGGGTATCACCAGGACCGCGGGCGATTGGGCCAGCACCCAGGCGAGCACCAGCGCGTGGGCTGACACGCCCAGGCGGCGCGCCATGGGTGCCAGCACCGGATGGTCCGGCAGCCTGCGATTCAGCCGCCCCCCGCCGACAGGGCTGTAGGCCAGGAAGCCGATCCCGCGCTCGGTGCAGTAGCGCAGCACTCCCGTCGCCAGCGCCTCCCGAAAGAACGGATTCAGCCGGTTCTGTACCGTGGTGACCGGCACGATCGCCTCGGCCGACCGGATCTGCGCCACGCTCACGTTCGAGAGCCCCACCCAGCGGATCTTGCCGGCCCGGCGAAGCTCGGCGAGCGCGCCCACGCTCTCCTCGAACGGCACCGCGGGGTCGGGCGCGTGCAGCTGGTAGAGCGCGATGCGCTCGACCCCCAGCGCCCCCAGCGACCGGTCGCAGGCGGCGCGGAGATGCTCCGGACGGCCATCGGTGTCCCATCGCCCGCCGGTGCGGACTACCCCGCCCTTGGTTGCGACCACGACCTCGTCGCGGGCTGGATGCGCGGCGAGCGCGCGCGCGATCAGGCGTTCGTTGTGGCCCCCATCCCGTTCGTCGAGGCAGTAGGCATCGGCGGTGTCGACGAGGATCGTGCCCGCGTCCAGCACCGCGCCCAGGACGCGCAGGGCATCGGCCTCGGACGGGCGGTCCTGAATGGAGAGGTGCATGCCGCCGTACCCCACCGCCGGCACGGTGCCGGCACCGGGCCCCAGCGGCCGGGAGATCATCGCAGGAGGAGAGCGGTGCGGAGGAACTCGAGCAGCTCGTCGCGCAGGTCGAAGTAGATCGCCAGGCCGTGGACCGCGCCGGGAACGATCCGGGTCCGGGCCGGGGCGAGCCCCTGACTCCACGCCGCCACGTTCCCCGCCCCATCGAACGGATCGTCGCGCGAGGATGCCAGATAGAACGGCGCCTCGAGCCGCTCGACCGCGGCCCGGACCCGTGCCGGGCCGTCGGAGGCGATCGCCGGCG
>DATCWW010000292.1:0-8371 GCA_036566145.1 Gemmatimonadales bacterium | reverse complement strand
CCTGACGGCGGCCGTGGGCGGGTGCCGTCCTGGGCGCAGCGAGGCCTACGCTCGATTCACCGGAGGCGAGCCATCGGCCGCCGGCCGGGTGGAGAGCGCGACCGCCGTGGTCGGCGACGATCTCTATCTCTTCGGCGGCTTTGGGGCGGGCTACAAGGCGACCCGCGGCATCGAGACGTTCAACCTCCGGACCAATCGCTGGTCCGACGTCGGCCAGATGCCCGAAGGGCTCACCCATGCCAACGCCGCGCTGGTCGACGACGAGGTCGTATGGCTTGCCGGCGGCTTCAACGGCGACGATCCCGGCCCGACGACCGACGATGTGTGGCGCTACGACATCGACGCGGGCAAGTGGCTTCGAGGGCCATCGCTGCCCGCCCCCCGCGGCGGGGGGGCGCTCGTTCGATTCGCTCGTACACTGCACTATTTCGGCGGCTTCGCCCCCGACCGGCAGACGACCCCCGGCGATCACTGGGTACTCGAGCTCGACGGCGGGACCGCGTGGACGCCGGCGGCGCCTCTGCCCGAGCCGCGAGGACAGATGGGCGTTGCGGCGCTGGGCGGCTTCATCTATGCCATCGGCGGGCAGTTCGGGCATGATAGCACGCGCGTGGACGTCGATCGGGTGCACCGCTACGATCCGGCGACTGACACCTGGACGAAAGTGGCCAGCCTGCCGTCTCCCCGGTCTCACTTCGAGGGTGGGACGTTCGCATGGAACGGGCGAATCGTCATCGTGGGCGGGCGGAACATCACCGCGAAGCCTTACCGGCGGCAGTTTCTCCGCGAAGTTACGATGTACGATCCGGCGGCCGACGTTTGGCTCGCACTTCCCTCCCTTCCCCGAGGGTTGATGGGGGCGGCGGCGGCGGGGTTCGGCGGCCAGGTGGTCGTCACCAACGGATCGCTTGATGACCGCCCCATTCTGCAGACCAAGACGTGGATCATCGGCCTGGGGAGCAAGTGGGAGCAATGGCCGGAACTCCCGGTGCCGCTGGGTGAGGTCGCGGGCGGTATCGTCCACGATCGGCTGTTCCTCGTCGGCCAATCCTCCTCCGATGGCGAACCCGACCACGCGCGAGCGTCGCCCACGCTCGCGTACGATCTGTCACGGGGGACCTGGGAGAAGCCATCGGCGCGGGCGCCCCGTCCGTTCCCCGACAGTCATCACGCCGCCGAAGTCTGGCACGGCAAACTGTACCTGTTCGGCGGCGTAGGGCCGGCCGCCGGCAAGACCCAGATCTATGACCCTGAGGCAGACAGCTGGGCGCTCGGCCCCGACCTGCCGTTCGCGGCCGGCTCGAGCGCCTCGGCGGTGATCGACGGCAAAATCTTCGTGGCCGGCGGCATCGTCGGAGATCGGGAGACCACTGGGCGGATGGCCATGTTCGATCCGAGCGCGGGCCGGTGGATCGAGCGTACACCCATGCCCCTGCCTCGGAACCACGCGGCATCAGCCACCGATGGGCGCCGTCTCTACGTTTTCGGTGGGCGAGGCCCCGGCAGCGGAGAGGCCAACGTCGTCGCCAACGGCTTCGCGGACGTCCAGATCTACGACCCGGCCACCGACCATTGGTCCACCAGCGCGGATTCAGGCAGCGACGTAGCGCCGCTCCCACAGGCCCGCGGCGGAATGGGCAAGGCCGCTTACGTAAACGGCGAGTTCTACGTGCTTGGTGGGGAAACGGAGAACGGCCAGGGAGCCAAGTCGGGCGGGGTCTACGCGCGGGTCGACATCTATGATCCCGTCATGCGGCGGTGGCGCGTGGGACCGGAGATGCCGGTGCCGCGACACGGGATCTTCCCGCTGGCCATCGCGGGGCGCATCTATGTCGCCGGGGGTGGAACGAGGGCCGGTGGCTCCCAGTCCGCTGTGCTCGACGTGCTCAATGCGGAGGTTCCGCAAGCGCGAAGGCTACCAGGCGCGCGTCAGTCCGGCGCCCCGTCGCGAGGACCACAAACTGCCGTCCCGCTCGGGTCCGATACGTCATCGGCACCGCGTTGATGCCGGAGCCTGCCCTCGCCGACCAGAGGGTCTGTCCGGTCTTCTTGTCGAGCGCGTAGAGCCGGTTGTCCGCGCCGATGAAGATGAGACCGCCCGCCGTGACCACTCCGCCGGTGACCCCGGCCGATCCCAGTGCCGGTGGGAGGGCTACGCCCTGCAGGGCGCGGCTGTGGCGTACCAGGCTGTCGTCGCCGACGGGAATCTGCCAGCGGTGTTGCCCGCTGTTCAGGTCGATCGCCGTCAGCGTTCCGTATGGCGGCCTGCCGAGCGGGATGTACGCGTAGCGCGGCTTCCGCCACCAGCGGATCCCTGGTTCGCTCACCGGCACCCCCACCCAGAGGTCCTCGAGCTCCCCCACGTAGCGATCTGCGGAGCCGGGCGGAGTGGTGAGGCGCACCAGCGTCGGCTGGTTCGTCGCTTTGACGTACAGCGTGCCCGTTTCGGGATCGTAGGAGCCGGCGCCCCACCCTGCGCCGCCGATGTAGCCCGGCGAGTCGATCGTGCCGCGGATCGATGGCGGCAGGAACAGCGGTCCCCAGCGGTACCGATTCATCTCCGCGAGCCCCAGGCGATGGATCTCCGGGGTGAAGTCGACCACCTGATCCGGTCCGAAGCCCTGGCGGGCGAACGGTGCCGGCATCGTGGGCACCGGCTGGGTCGGCCACGACTCCTCCCCGGGCACATCGCTGGCCGGCACGGCCCGCTCCTCGATGGGCCACACCGGTTGACCGGTTACGCGATCGAACACGAAGGCGAATCCCGTCTTGGTCAGGACCACCACCACGTCGATCGGGTGACCGAAAGGCCGGATGGTGGCCAGCAGCGGCGTCGACGCGAGATCGTAGTCCCACAGACCATGGTGCACGATCTGGTAGTGCCAGACCCTCCGACCGGTACGTGCATCCAGGCACACGATCGATTCGGCGAACAGGTTCGCGCCCTTGCGCGCAGCGCCGTAGTAATCGTTGCGACTGGTGCTGACGGGGAGGTACACCAGCCCCCGCTTCGCATCGGCGGACATCGGCGCCCAGACGTTGACATGGCCCGCACGGCGGTTGCTCCCGTCGCGCCATGACTCGGCGCCGGGCTCTCCCGCCTGGGGCACGGTGCGGAAGGTCCAGAGATGGCGGCCGGTCCGGGCATCGAACGCCTGCACGTCCCCCGGCGGATCATCCGGAGCGATCAGGTCGTCCCCGATGCTGCTGCCGACGATGACGACGTCGCCCACGACCAGCGGCGGGGAGGTTCCGCCGTAGTGGAATCGTTGGGTGGGACGGGACAGGTGCTCGAGCAGGTCCACCTCGCCGTCGCGACCGAACGACCGTACCGGCCGCCCGCTGGCCCCGTCCAGGGCCACCAGCCGCCAGCGCGCGTTGACGAAGATCCGGAGGGAGCGGCCGTCCGACCACGCCGCCACGCCACGATGGGTGTACTTCGGCTGAGACGGACTGTTGCCCCAGGGGCCGTATCGATAGACCTCCGTGTCGTACGACCAGAGCTGGGTGCCGCGAGTCCCGTCGAGCGCCACGACCCGGGCGTACGGCGTCACGACGTAGAGGGTGTCGCCGATCGCGAGCGGCGTCGTTTCAAAGTCCATCGGCGTGACCGGGCGGGTCGAGTCGGTCCGCGGGAGCGGCGCCTCGCCCGTCTCCCAGGTCCACGCCAGCTTCAGCCGATCGAGGTTGCCGGGCGTGATCTCGGCCGCGGCCGAATATCGGGTGCCCGCCAGGTCGCCGGTGTAGACGGGCCAGTCCTGCGCCTGTGCCTCCGCCGTCGCACAGGGGAGAACGGACGCCAGGATCGCGGCGCCCCACACGGAGCAGCGTTGCCACGACCGGGACCGGGTGTCCTCGCGGGCCCGTCCCCTGTCAGCGGTGTCGGGACGAGGCCCTCGTGGCCTGTCGCTCGTCGAGCCCAGCTTACCGGGCAGTCTCATGGCCTCCCCGAAGTTCAGGCGTAACCGGTGGTCATCGGAGTCCGGACAAAGCCCCTGACGCGTAGTCCCCTCGACCGACGCAATCGGTCGACTTGCCTTCGGCACCGTAAGCTCTAACTTGGCGTTCGAAGCTCCGCGATGCTATCCGCTCTCCCATGGAAGTCGGAGGACCCACCCGGGGATCTCGGACTATGCCACGCGAGCAGCTGCCTAGACCAGTCGTGGATGCAAGCGTCCATACCCGTCTCGCCGTGTCCGACCGTGGATTCGGACTCATGGTCGGGCTGGGCTTTCTTGTCGTTGCGGGCTATCTCACGGCTCACCACGAGCCGTGGCGCGACGAAATGCAGGCCTGGCTCCTTGCCCGTGACAGCCCGACTTTCGGCATGCTCGTGCGGCACATGCGGTACGAGGGCCATCCACCCCTCTGGCAACTGCTGCTCTTCGTGCCCCAGCGCACGGTGGGAGCTACCCCCGCCACCATGCAGGCACTGAACGTGTTCTTCGCCGCGGCGGCGGTCACGACGTTCGCGGCGTTCGCGCCGTTCAGTCGCGGCCAACGGGTGCTGTTTGCGATGGGATTCTTCCCGCTCTACATGTACGGTGCGATCGCGCGGGACTACGCGCTGACGCTCCTGTGCGTGTTCGCGTCGGTGGCACTCGTGCCGCGCCGACGTGAGCGGGCCGCAGCGCTGGCCGTCGTGCTCCTGGTGCTCTGCTGGACCACGATCTTCGGCCTCATTTTCGCGCTCGCGTTCTTGGCGGCGCTCTTGCCGGATGCTTCGGAGACGCGCTGGCCTCGCGCGTGGGGAATCCTGGTCGTCGCGGGAGCGGCCCTCTCGGCGTGGCAAATGCAGCCGCCGCCGGACAGTGGGTACGCCGTGGGCTGGCACTTCGGCCTCGAGCCGGAACGACTTCGCCAGGCCCTGCTTTCGGCCGGCAATGCCGTCTTCCCCCTGGAGGCACCGGGCGGCTCCTTTGGGGCGCCGCCCTGGTTCAGGATCCATTCGGGGCGGAGCCGCTTGATAGGAGGGGCGGCTGCCGGCGCTGTACTCATCTGGGCCGGCGTTGCCGCGCGCCGAAAGCCTATCGCCCTGCGCTTCCACCTGGTCGTGGTCGCCGGATTGCTGGGCTTCCTCTATGCGAAACACATCGGGGCCATCATGCACCACGGGTTCATCCTCGTGGCGCTGCTGTGCACCCTGTGGCTCGCGACCGAGGGGGCCGACCCGCCAAGGGTCGTGCTCACGGGCCTCCTGCTCGTGCAAGCCGTCGCCGGTGTCGTGCCGGCCATCCGAGATACCCGGGGCGTGTTCTCCTACGGCCGGGCGGTGGCGGTGTTCCTGCAGCGGCAGCACCTCGACGGCAACCCCTTGGTCGGGTATCCGGACGCGGCGATGGCGACGGTGCTCGGCTTTCTGCCGGGGCGCACCGCGTTCTTTCCGGGACCCGACCGTGAGGGCACGTTTACGATCTGGGATCAAGCCCGGCTCCGCGAGCCTGCCGACCGTGAGATCGTGGCGAAGGCGGAGAGCCTCGCGATCCGGGGCGGTCGCCCCGCCATCCTCGTGGTTACCCACGCGGTGGACGATCCGATGGCGGAACCACTCGCGACATTTGTAGGCGGGTACGTCGGGCCCGATGAAGACTTCTACGTGTACCGCGTATCTCCTGTCCTTACGGGTGCGGAGCGAGACTCGCCCTGAGCAGCAGAGCGGATCAATACCCGAGCGCCTTGTCGACGACGTTGCGAAGCGGAAGCCCGCGGGCGAACCGATGGGCGTTCTCGATGATGAGCTGGGAGCGAAGCTCGGGCCCATGATCCGACTGACCGGCGATGTGCGGCGTCAGGATCACATTCTTCATTCGCCAGAGCGGGTGACCCGGCGGGAGTGGCTCCGGCGACACGACGTCCAGACCGGCTCCAGCCAGGCGGCCCGCCTGGAGTGCCCGGACCAGCGCATCCGTATCGACCAGCTCCCCGCGTGCGACGTTCACGAGGTACACGCCGGGCTTCATCAGTCCGAACTCCCGATCGCCGAGGAGCCTGAACGTCTGCTTGGTCAGGGGCGCGGTCAGGAAGATCACGTCAGCGAGCGGCAGCAGCTCGGCCAGACGCTCAGGCCGCTCGACCCGCTCGACGGCGCGCATGATGGGAATGTCCTTGGGGTCGGTGGCGATGACCCGCATGCCCGACGCGAATGCCCGCTCCGCGACCTGGGTGCCCGCGCCCCCTAACCCCACGATCAGCGCGGTCTTTCCGCGCAGCTCGATCGGCTCATAGGTCCCGGCCCATTCCTCGCGCGCCCGCGCTTCTACTGCGCGCCACAGCTGGCGGGTGAGCAGGAGCAACAATCCCATCGCATGGTCCGCCATCGCCGGCCCTTTGACGATCTTGGCACTCGTCAACACGATCGGGCGATCCCGTAAGTCGGGGAAGAGCAGCTCGTCGATGCCCCCGCTCTGCGCCTGCACCCAACGCAGCCGGGTCCCCGCGCGGACCATGGCCGGCGTCGGGCCGCCGATGAAGGCGTCCGCGGTGCCGATCACCGCCAGGACACTCTCGCGTGGCACGATCACCCAGTCGATCTCGGGAACCGAATCGGCCAGGGCCAGCGCGTGAGTCCGGTTGAACAGGGGCTGGCGCTCATTGTGCACGACCACCACGACCCGAGGGCGGCGGTTCGCCCGGTCGGAGTCCGCCGGTGCGGGCGATACGGACGTACGCGATGAGGCATCGGCGGGCGCCCCAGCCGACGACCGAGCGGGCCCGGGCGATCTCCTGCACGCCCCCATAGCGGCGAGCGTGATCAGGATGGCGAGGGTTCGCACCCGGGGCGTCATGCCGGTTTCTCGTCGACGGAAGTGTGAGTTACGGAGACCAAGCGAGAACAGACTTACTGGGGCGCGCTTAGCCAAAAGCGCCTTCATTTGCTGAGCCCGTAGTAAAGCATCGACAGCACCTGCACGGCAAGCGTACCATACAGGACCGGAAGAATCACGTCCAACAGCCTGTTAGGCTGCTCCGTTTCGGACACGCCGCAAGCCTTCCGCTTTCGCACACACCCCGGTCCCCGTCTTGGACTCCCGATAGTCACAAGCTCGTGGGGACTTCCTCAGTCTGAATTCACCTCCACTTGTCCGGAAGGTTCGGCGCCAGGAACAGGTTGATACCGCCGGCAAGCTTGTGCTCGCTGTAGTTTCGGCTTCTCGCCCACCGTTCCAGGTACCAGTCCAGTCCTTGAGGGTGCATCGGCGGCCTCGGCTCGGCCTCGGTTCCCAGGACGATCGCGGACGGGATGTTATTCCGCAGAAGCTGCACGCTCTGCCAATTGGGACTGTAACCCAGACGCAGCGCATCCCGCCCCAGGGCGCCTTCCGTGCGAAACAGAAACGGCCCTGTGACGAAGCGATGGTCGAGGTCGACGTTCGAGCCGGCGACAAGCTCTGGCGCCAGGGTGGCGACGGAACCGCCGCGCGTAAGGTCGGCCACCGCGCTCCCGATCGCCACGGCGCGGACGAGTTCCGATCCTTTGTGCCCACTCCTCCATATGTCGGCTGTCGTGGTCGAAAGGCCGACCATGGAAAGGGCGCCAAGACAGAATAACGTGGCGCGGCGAGACTTGGGCTGCAGATGTCCCAGCGTGATGGCTAGACGCGCGAAGAGGGGAGGCAGTAACGGCACGAGATACTGCCGGAACGCGGGGTCCGGAAGGTAAGCCGTGATCAGGCCACCAATGATCATGCAGTCCAGCAGGAGCAGTTGGGGCACGCGCCGCCGGTCCAGCGCGCCGATAAGAATGCCGGGCAGGATGGACCCGTTCAAAGAGTACTTCCATAATCCGTGCAGTTTGCCCCAGGGCGTAAGCAGCTCCGCGTGACCGACTGATGCCCACCACTGCTGCGGTGCTTCCAGGCTGTAGGTGAAGACGCCGAAGTAGAACTGCTCTGGCGCGAGCATCGCCAGGACCGCAGTCGGCAGCAGGCCAGCCAGCCCGCCCGCGGCGAACAACAGGACCGGCCGTCCCCCTGTCTCACGCCACTGCGAAAGGAGAAACAATCCGGCACCCGCGGCCAGGAGGGCGAAGCTGATCTTGGCGGAGACCGCAAGGCCAAGAAGAAGTCCCGCTGTGAGGTAGCTCCGCTGGCCAAGCGTCGGTGCCTGCAAGACCAATGCGATTGCGGCCGACAGGAGCATCATGGGCAGCGCATCGTTCCGCGCGACCGCACACCCGAAAAGAAATACGTCGGTGCAGGCAAGTGCGACGACGGCGGTGATCGCAGCCCATGGCGGAGTGCGACCGCGCAGGCCGAACAGCAGCAGGGCCAGCGAAAGCCAGCCGAACAGTGCGTTGGCAACACGGGCCCCGACCAGCAGCCAGCCCGCGGAAAGGAACGACAGAGGCGCCAGCAACAGCGGTTGCAGCGGC
>DATCWW010000290.1:0-4898 GCA_036566145.1 Gemmatimonadales bacterium | reverse complement strand
CCGCCGATGGGTGCTTCGCCGTGAGAGACATCGGCCGGTGGCGCGGTGTCCGCCTGTTCCTGGGAACTCGTGACGGCGGTAGAGGGGCGCTCGGGGGGATGAGCCTCGGGAGGGGACGGGCGGCAGGCGAGGACGAGCGCCAATGCCGCCCCGAGTGACAGTGGGCGAAGCATCGAGACACCTCAGACAGTGGGCGATCGGGGATGAGACGCCGGTGCGTGATACGCGATCACCTATGCTGGCGACACTTTATCGCCGTGGCAACAGCCCGCTGCCTGGGTGCGCCCGGAAGAGGCTCAGTAGGCTCCCGTAGAGTCCACCGGCACGGGATCGGGACCCGGTCCGGGCTCCGGCGGCGGGCCCGGCTCTGGAGGCGGTCCGGGCTCAGGCGTCGGCGCGGTCCAGCCCACCACGGTCAGGACGGCGCCGTCCACCGTGGTTGCCGCCAGGGAAATAGTGTGGGTTTCGAGGTCGATACCCCCGCCCACGGTTCCGTCTGGACTCGGCCGCCCCGTGAGCGGCTCCATCCGCCCGCCCTCCACCCGCATCTCCGCCTCGAACCGCAGCCGCGCCGCCTCGCAGTCGAACTCCGCCCAGTCGAAGGTGACGTGGGACTCGGTGCAGGACCCCGAGCCGGCCTCACGGGAGTTCGACTGGGTGCCTTCGACCGTCCAGAAGATGCCGCCGTCCGCCTTGAGGTACTCTCCCATGAATCCGTACGTCCCGCCGCCGGTGACCGCCGTGTCGCCCGGCTCGGACCCGTCCGACGGAGCGGGGAGCCCCGCCATGACATCCGGCACGCCCGCCGGCTTGACCTCGCTGCTGCCGGGCTCGGCGGTCATCCGGACCACCTCGTCCATATGCTCGGGCTCCCAGGCGATGATCGAGCGCACGCTGCCGGTGCCGGTCTCGGTGCACTCGGGCTCGCCGGGACTGCCCCCGGTTCCCCCACCCGCGGACCCTCCGCCGCTGCCGCTGTCCGGTGGGACGGTGCCGTCTCCCTCGCCGGGACCGCCGGTCTCGGGCCAGACGCATTGGATCATCGGATAGTCGAGCTGCTCCGCCACCGCCAGCCACTCGTGGCCCACGCCGTCGATCGTGACCGTGATGGGCGTCGCATGTCCCACCAGGCGGACCACCTGTGCCGCATGGTAGAGCGCGTTGGCCGAGGCCGTCGCGCCGCTGTCCCCGAGCTCGCCGGCGAGGTTCTCGAACTCCGACGCCAGCCGGTTGCCGTCGCCGGGATCGGCCGGGCCGGGCCCCATGTCGCCACTGCAGGCGGCGGCCAGGGCCACGCCGAGGGGAAGGGAGAGGTGACGGGGCCGGGGCATGGAACCTCCAGGGGACGGGTGCGGTAGCGGTCTCCTGAACAGACTACCGCCGCCTCGCCAATGTAACCGCCAGCTAGTGCGCGTCCACCGGGGCGCCCCGCCCCTTGGGCCGCCGGAGCAGCAGGATGGCCGGTGAGACGATCAGGAAGGTCAGCAGCAGCAGCATCCAGGCGTCGTTGTAGCTCAACATCGCCGCCTGCCGCGTCACCTGCTGATCCAGGATGGCCAGGGCCCCATGCCGGGCCGCGTCCGGGCTGTACCCATGGGCCAGGAGGTTGGCGGTGAAGGCCTGGACCCGCTGGTCCACCAGGGCGTTTCCGGCGTAGACGTTGCTCACCAGGTCGGCCCGGTGGATCTGGGTGTGGGTGGTGACGTAGCTCGCCAGGAGCGCGATCCCGAAGGAGCCGCCGAGCTGGCGGGACAGGTTGATGAGCCCCGCGGCCTGCTGCGCCTCGCTCGGCTGGAGGCTGGCGTAGGCGACGTTGTTGATCGGGGTGAAGAGCATCCCGAGACCGGCGCCGCGGATCAGCAGCGCCCAGCGCACGTCCGCTTCACCCGCGTCCACGCTCAGGTGCCCCAGGTCCCACATGGCCCAGAGGAGCAGGCAGACCCCGATCCCGATGAGGATGCGGGCGTCGGCCTTGGGTCGGGGCCCGTTGAGCAGCGTGCCGCAGAGGAGCGCCGAGCTCGCCGTGGCCAGGCCGCCCGGCAGGAGCGCCAGGCCGGTCTCCGTGGGCGTGAACCGCAGGATGCTCTGGGTGAAGAGGGGGAAGATGAAAGTGCCCCCGTACAGCGCGAAGCCGAGGGCCACGAACAGGAAGATCGAGCAGGCGAGGTCCCGGTTGTGCAGCACCCGGAAGTTGACCACAGGGTGCTGATTCCGCGGCGTGAGCTCCCACCAGAGCATGCCGATCAGGCACACCGCGGCCACCACCGCGAGCCGCACGATGATGGTGCTCTCGAACCAGTCCTTCGAGTTCCCCTCCTCCAGCACATACTGCAGCGCGGCCAGACCCACCGCGAGCAGCGAGATCCCCGCCCAGTCCACCGGACGGGCGTGCCTGGTGCTGCCGGGCGGATCCTTCAGAAAGGTGGTCACCAGGAATGTCGAGGCGATCCCGATCGGGATGTTGATGAAGAAACACCAGTGCCACTGATAGTTGTCGGTGATCCAGCCGCCCAGCGTCGGGCCCAGCGTCGGTGCCACGATGATCCCGAGCAGGAAGATCGCCTGCACCATCCCCTGCTGCTCCAGGGGGAAGATCTGCCGGATGGTGGCCTGGGCGGTGGAGAGGAGCGCGGCGCCGCCGGCCCCTTGCAGGACCCGCCAGAAGACCAGCTCGATCAGCGAGTTCGAGGTCCCGCAGAAGAATGAAGAGACGATGAACAGGATGATGGAGAACGTGAGATACCGCTGCCGCCCGAACCGCTCGGCGAAGAACGCCGTCATCGGCAGGAAGACCACGTTGCTCAGGATGTAGCCGGTGCTGACCCAACCGATCTCCTCCTGGGTGGCGCCCAGGTTCCCGGCCATCTGGGGGAGCGCCACGTTGATGATCGTCGTGTCGAGCACCTCCATGATCGCGGCGGTGATGAGGCCCAGCAGGATGAGCCAGCGGTACCGGGCGACGTAGGCCTCGAGCTCCGTGGCCGCGCTCGGCCGGGCGGCCACGGCCGGGCGGGCAACTGCGCTCACGCCGCCACGCCGTCGGGTCGGATCAGCCGCACCACCATCTGCGCCGCCACTTCGAGCGTGATGGTGGCGGTGTTGATCTGGAGATCGTACAGGTAGGGGTCGTTCGTGTCCTTGTTGTAATAGCGCTCGAGGTATTGCCGGCGGTCGGCGTCCCGTTGACGCACGTCGGCTCCCGCCTCCTCCACCGCCTGTCCCGTGCGCCGTGCCACCCGGCGGACTCGAACCGCGTACGGCGCAGTCACCCTGACCCGCAGCACGTCTCGCCGGTCGCTCAGGAGACAGTTGGCGCCGTGGCCGATGACGATCAGCGGCGGCGTCCGCACCGCCTCCAGCAGGACCGCCCGGGTGGCTTCGACCAGGATATCGGGGTTGGGCGCGCGGCTCAGCTCCGGCAGGACCGGCGCATCGGAGGGAACCACCGTAAAGGCCGCTGCGATCCGCTCGAGGAAGCGCGGCGCCCGCTCGTGATGCTGCTCGACGTCAGCGGACCGGCAGCGGAGCCGCTTGGCCAGCCGCTCCGCCAGGTCCCGGTCCAGCACCGGCCACGCCAACGCGGAGCCCAGGAGCAGCCCCAGCTGGCTTCCGCCGGCGCCGTACTCGCGGGAGAGCGTGACGATCTGGATCGGCTCGCGGGGCATGCCTACTCCCCACCGCTGGCGCCGTCGTTCGCGGTGGTCACGGAGCCGCCTTCCGAGCGCGTGTCGATCGCGACCTCGACCGACATCCCGGGGCGGAGCGGCGGTGCGTCCGCCGGACGGCGGTCGAGCGCGATCCGCACCGGAACCCGCTGGACCACCTTGGTGAAGTTCCCGGTCGCATTGTCCGGCGGCAGGAGGGCGAACCGCGCGCCGGTAGCGCCCTGGATGGACTCGACCCGTCCGCTGAAGGTGCGGCCCTTGTACGCGTCCACCTCGATCTCGACCGGCTGGCCCACGACGATGTCGTCGAGCTGGGTTTCCTTGAGATTCGCCACCACCCACACGTCCTGCTCGTCCACCAGGCTCATCAACGACTGGCCCGGGCTCACCAGCTGCCCCACCTCGACCGTCTTCCTGGAAACGCGTCCGGCCGCCGGCGCCGTGATCACGGTATAGGAGAGCTGGAGCTGGGCCGCCGCCTCGGCGGCCTGGGCGGCGGCCATGTGGGCCTGGGCCGTGCGCACGCCCGCGCTGGCCCCCGAGACCTCCGCCTGGGCCGCGCGCGCCTGGCTTTGCGCCCCGCGCAGATCGGCTTCGGCCGAGCGATACGCGGCCTCCGCCTCGTCCAGCTGCTGCCGGCTGATCACCCGGGTCTCCGCGAGGCGCCGCATCCGCTCGACGTCGTGCAGGGCCCGGTCGTAGGTCGCCTGAGCCGAGCCGATGCCGGCCTGGGCGGCCCCGCGCTTCGCCGAGGCCTGCCCCACCTGGGCCGTGGCCTCCCCGTTCCGCGCCGCCGCCATCTCGGCCGCCTGGAGGTCGGCTTCCGCCTCCTGCAGCCGGACCTGATAGTCGCGCGAGTCCAGCGTCACCAGGGTGTCACCCTCGCGGACGACCTGGTTGTCCTCGACCAGAACCCGGGCGACGTAGCCCCCCACCTTGGGCAGGACCGGGACGATGTGTCCCTCGACCTGGGCGTTGTCGGTGGTCTCGTGGGACCGGCTGAAGAGCCAGGTCCGGACGCCCCAGAACGCGCCGGCCAGGGCCAGGGTCCCCAGGATGGCGAGGGGCAGCCACCGGCGCTTGGGCCGTGGCGGCTCGGGGATCTCGGTCTCGGCGGTCGGTTGGGGGCCAGCCATCGGGGATCGGGTCTCGGTTGCGGTCGTCGTCATAGTGGGAGAATAACCGGCCGACCCCGCGGACGGTTCTCGCGGCCGATCAGGCGGGCTGGGCCGC
>DATCWW010000279.1:0-10855 GCA_036566145.1 Gemmatimonadales bacterium | reverse complement strand
GCCGCCGCGTGAGCCGCCTCCCGCGCGGCCAGACCGCTCTGGCCCAGCAGCAGCAGCCGCTCGCGCGCCGTCTGCACCTGCAGCAGCACCGTGCGCACCGTCTCGCTGGTCGAGGTCGCCGCTCGCGCGGCCTGGCCGGCCAGCTTGCGCACCTCCTCCGCCACCACGCTGAAGCCCTTGCCTTCCTCGCCGGCGCGCGCGGCCTCGATCGAGGCGTTGAGCGCGAGCATGTGGGTCTGCTTGGCGATCGCCTTGGTCTGGCTGATGAACTTCTCGATCTCCTCCGACGCCGCCGCCAGGGCGTCGGCCTCGCGGGCGGCATGCTCGACCTCCTCCGCCAGGCGGCCGAGCTCGGTGCTGCTGAGGTCGAGGCGCTCCCGATGGCTTCGCGCCAGCCGCGCCAGGGCGGCGTTGCGCTCCGCCGCCTGTCCGGCGCCCGCGGCCAGCTCCTGGGTGATCCCCAGGATCTTCCCCGCGTCCTCCGCCGCCGCGCGCACCACGAGCGCCTGCTGCCCGGCCCGCTCGGTGAGGTCGCCCGTGGTGGAGGCGACTTCCTGGGTCGAGGCGCTCATCTCCTGGGTCGAGGCCGCGATCTGCTGCGACATCGCCGCGGCCTCGTGGGCGTGCTGCCGGATCGTCCCCACCAGATCGCGCAGCCGGGCGAGCATCGCCACCACCGCCCGGGTGAGCGGGTCGCGACCCGCGGCGCTCGCGTCGTCCTGCGGCAGACCGAGGTCGCCCTCGGCCACTCGCGCCGCCACCCCGGTCGCGAGCCCGGTGGGACGGAGCACGTGGCGGAGCAGCAGCTGCATCAGTCCCTGCTCCAGCGCCAGTGCGAGCGCGGCGAAGGCCAGCAGGCCGGGCCACATCGGGCTCGCGCCCGCGGCGTGGAGCAGGACCGCCACGAGGCCGGTCAGCAGCGCCACCGCGGCGGCGCCGGTCACGTGCAGCAGACGGAGGAAGGCGTTGCGTGAGCTCATGGGACGCCCGTCAGTTCAGGTCGTGAAGCGGTGACGCCGCGCTCATCCGCCGCTCGGCCGCGGCCCGACGGGCGGTGAGCAGCCGGGCGATGCCGTCGGGCGGCAACGCCCGGGAGAAGTAGTGCCCCTGGCCCAGGTCGCAGCCGAGCTCGAGCAGCGCGGCGCGCTGGTCGCCCCGCTCGATCCCCTCGGCGATGGTGCGCAGCTTGAGGGTCTCGCCCAGCCCGACGATCGCCCGCGCCAGGGCCGATTTCTCGGTGCCCGATCCGACGTCGTCCACGAACGGCTTGGCGATCTTGAGGATGTCGATCGGGAAGCGCTGCAGGTAGCTGAGCGAGGAGTAGCCGGTGCCGAAGTCGTCGATGGCGAGCCGCACGCCGAGCGACTTGAGCTCCCAGAGGCGCTCCTGCACCGTGTCGGTCTGCTGCATCAGAACGCTCTCGGTGATCTCGAGGACCACGCCGTCGGCGCTGGCCCCGGTGGCGGCGAGGGCCTCGCGCAAGGCGCCGGTGACCCCGCCGGCCTGCAGCTGCCGCCCCGAGATGTTCACCGACACGCAGAGCGGGGTCTCAGGGAACAGCGCCCGCCATTCCTGCACCTGGCGGCACGCTTCGGTCAGCACCCACGCGCCGAGCGGCACGATCAGGCCGGTCTCTTCCGCCAGGGTGATGAAGCTCTGGGGCAGCAGGTGGCCGCGGGTCGGGTGGTCCCACCGCACCAGCGCCTCGACCCCGTAGAGCGCGCCGGTCTTGAGCGACACGATCGGCTGGAAGTGCAGCGAGAGCTGGTTGGTCTCCAGCGCCGTCCGGAGCGCGGCCTCCATCTCCAGTCGCTCGCGCACATCGGCGTACATGCGCAGCTCGTAGGTCTCCGAGCGGCCCTTGCCGCGGCGCTTGGCCGCGTACATCGCGACGTCGGCGTTCCGCAGCAGGTCGTCCGCGGTGTCGCCGGGACTCGCGGTGGCGACGCCGATGCTCGCGCTCACCTGGACCTGGTTGCCGCTCAGCGCGAAGGGATAGGTCATCGCCTCCTCCAGCCGCTGCAGCAGCTCGGGCCGGCCGTCGGAGCCCGCCACATGCTCGATCAGGATGGCGAACTCGTCGCCGCCGAGACGCGACACGGTGTCGGCCGCGCGGGCGCAGCTCTGGAACCGCTCCGCCGCGGCGATCAGCAGCCGGTCGCCCTCGGCGTGGCCCAGGCTGTCGTTCACCCGTTTGAAGTCGTCCAGGTCGAGGAAGAGCACGGTGATCGGGTGTCCCTGCCGCTGGGCCAGGGCCAGCGCGTGGCTCACGCGGTCGCGGAAGAGGGCGCGGTTGGCGAGCCCGGTGAGGGGATCGTGGAAGGCCTGGTGAGTCAGCTGCTCCTCCAGCCGCTTCCGCTCGCTCACGTCGCGGGTGTTGAGCACGATCCCGCGCACGGTCGGATCGCCCAGCAGGTTGGTGGCCAGGATCTCGGCGTGCAGCCAGCTCCCGTCGGCCTGGCGGAAGCGCCACTCCACCGGGCCGATCACGCCCGGTCCGGCCACGACTTCGGCAAAGAGCTGGGTGGCGCGGTCCCGGTCGGCGGGGTGCAGCAGCGTGGCGAGCGGCCGCCCGAGCAGGGCGGCGGGCTCGTAGCCGAATACCCGGCTGGCCGAGGGGCTCACGAACCGCATGGTGCCGTTGGGACGGGTCACCATGATGACGTCGGAGGAATGCTGTACCAGGGAGCGGAACCGCGCCTCGTTCTGGCGGGCGGCGGTATCGGCCAGCAGGCGGACGTTCTCCCGCACGGTGAGGACCTGGCGCGCCACCACCAGCGCCGTCACCATCAGTGCGCCCACGGCCACGCCGCTCACCGGATCGGTCCAGGGGCTCACCACGGTGAGCAACAGCAGGCCGTAGGTCGAGGCGACCGCGACGTAGGGCAGGGGGCTCACCGGCTGGGAGCGGGTGCGGGGCATCGCCGCGCCCTCCAGCCGGGCCTTCGGATGTCGGTAGTACCGCTCGGCGCCCGCGATGAGCAGGATGTAGGTGACCAAGTAGGCCGAGTCGATCCAGCTTGCGCTGCGACCGCCGGTCTCCCGGACGATGTAGGTAAAGACCAGGTCGGCGACGATGCTGACCGTCACGCCAGTCACCAGCATGCCGAAAGCCAGGCGGTTGCCGTCCACCGGCCGGCGGAGCAGTACGGTGGTGATTCCCAGCAGCAGGAGGAGGCTTGCCAGCGGGTAGGCGTAGGCCAGGATCGTCACGGCCACGCTGCTGTCCCCTTCGGCCGCGGGGCGCACCGACCAGAACCAGATCGCGACCGCGCCGCCCACCAGTACCATCGCGGCGTCGAGCACGAACTTCCACCGCTCCATCCGGGTACGGCGGGCGAGGGGGAACGAGAGCAGGGCCGCGAGGGTGCAGAGCGAGTCGCTCAGGTAGAACGGATCGGCCCAGGTGACGGGCGGGTTTTCCCCCAAACCCATCAGGTACCAGGTCGAGATCGCGTTTCCGGTGAAAACCAGCGTGGAGCCGAGCGCCAGGAACCGGAGCGCCCGCCGCACGCCGGGGTCGAGCACTGGTGAGCGGGCCGCCAGGAAGTAGAGCGCCAGCACCGCCAGGTTGAGCGGCATGAAGGCGATGTTGCCCAGCAGGTCCCGGACGGTCGCGCTGCCCCAATCGCTCCGCTCCCAGACCAGGTACGCCGCCGCGTAGACCACCGCGGTGAGGGCCATGGGGCCGAAGGGGAACCGGCGCTTCTCGACTTCGACGGCTACCGAAATAGTGCCTCCCAGACGCGCGCTACCGCCCGGCGCCAAGGTCCGTGGCATTCTGCAAAGCGGAGCCCCGGCGGCTCCGCGCCCAAGTCATTGGTAACAAAGAAGATGACGGCCGACCACGCGGGGCGGTCGACCGCTGGAAGGGCAAGGGCAATGATGATGCCGTTCTCTGCACTCCGGCTCAGCCGAGGGTCAGGCCCACGAGCATGAGAGACGAGACCAGCACCACCGCGAGCAGGAGTACCCCCATGCACCCCTTGGCTTTGGCGGCTACCGCGGTGGCGTCTGCCGGGGCCGGCGCCGGGATAGCCGAGGGCTTGGCTGCAGGCCGGGCCGGGGCCGCCTTGGGCGGAACCGCCTCCCCGCCAAGCGCGGCCCCGAACTCGGCGGCGGTGGCGAACCGTTCGTTCGGATCGCGGGCCACGGAGCGCATGATCGCAGCCTCGACCGCCTCCGGGACGTTGATCACCGGACGGAGAGGCCGGGGCGGACCGGTGAACCGGCGCATCAGGGTGGCCTGCGGGGTCGGTCCCTTGAACGGGGCGTCGCCCGAGGCCAGCTCGTAGAGCACACAGCCGAGGGCGAAGATGTCGGTGCGGCCGTCGATCTCGCGCTCCCCGCTCGCCTGTTCCGGACTCATGTAGGTGGGCGTTCCCACCACCATCCCGGTCGCGGTGAGCTTGTCCTGCACCTCGCTCACCGCGCGCGCGACGCCGAAGTCGGCCACCAGCACCCGGTCGCCCTCGAGCAGGATGTTGTCGGGCTTGATGTCGCGGTGCACCACGCCCTGCGCGTGGGCGACGGTGAGCGCCTCGGCCACGGTGCGGCCGATCCGCACCACTTCCGCGGCCGGCAGCGGGCCGGTGCGCTCCAGCCGGTCCCAGGCGTTCTCGCCCTCGATGAACGGCATGGTGAACCAGAGCAGCTCGAGGTTGCCCCCCGGGATCGTCACCGCCTCGACGCCCGAGTCGAGCACGGGGAGGATGGCGGGGTGCTGCAGCCGTGCCGCCACCCGGATCTCCCGGCGGAAACGGTCGCCGCCCACGGTCGAGGCGAGCTCGGGATGGAGGAGCTTGAGCGCCACCGGATTGCCGGCGGGGTCGCGCGCCAGGAAGACCGTCGCCATGCCTCCGGCGCCCAGCTCCCGCTCGACCTCGTACCGTCCCGCGAACGCGGCGCGGATGTGCCCGATCATGTCGGCCTTCACCCGCTCAGCCCTCCGACGTGGCGTGTCTTCCTGCGCGGCATGCGAGCTCCGGCTCGAGGGGAACGCCCACGGACATCGGCCCACCGGGCGATTCCGAGCAGGAGCCTAACGTCCCGGAGGAGTCGACGCTCCTCCTCCTGGATCGGCATGTCGGACGGGCCAGTCTGATGGGTCCCCAAGCCTACCGCGCGGCCCGCGCCCCGGCTAGGGGATCGAGTGAACCGAGCACTAGGGGAAATCATCGCGAACGCGAGGAAGAGAAAGCTGCGATCGTCGGAGGTCAGCGCCCCTCGCTCCGCTGCCGCAGGCCTGCCGCCTCGAGGCCGAGATACCGGGTGTTGAGGCCTCGGGTGATCCGCGCGACCAGCGGACCGAGCATGCTGCCGAAGTGCAGGGCGAGATGGGCCCGGCTTCCGCCCTCGGCCGGCTCGACCGAGTGCCGCGCCGTGACCACGACCCCGGGGCTTCGGGTCACCCAGGTGAAGCTTCGTCCCGGCCCGAGCGCGGTGATCCGCCAGACCGCCGCCGGCAGCCTCGGCTGGAGGACCCGCGCCCGCTGGCCCACCGCCAGTGGACCCGGATCGAGCAGCTCGACCCGCGTGACGGTCGGGGTCCACTCCGGCCAGGCCTCGATGTCGCTCATTACCGCCCAGACCCGGTCGGGCGGCGCCGAGATCTCCACCGCGATGGCGAAGTCGGTCACCGAGTCCGCCGCCCGGACAACTCCGACAGTCGTGCCTTCGCCAGCCGCCGGATCAGCGTGGCGGGGAGCGGGCGGTCGAGCGGGAACCGGATGGTGCCCTTCGATACCGCATATCTCCCCAGGTCTCGGCCGAGGGCCTTTCGCACCGCTGGCGACACCGGGTAGATGCTGCAGTGCGCTTTCCATCCGGCGTACCAGAGGAGCAGGCGGCCCTCCACCCGGACCGCCGGGATACCGTAACTGAACCCGTCCACCGCTCGTGGGATGGCCGCGCGGATGAGCGCCCGGATCCGGCGGACCTGCCGGCGGGCAGCCGGTGGCTGCTTCGAGAAGTACTCTCGGACTCGGGCGCGCTCGGCCGCGGGGCCGGAGGAAGATCTGGGGGGAGGGGTCATGTCAGGCCTAGCTCATGGTGCCGGCCGGCGGACCGCCACCGCGGGGGCGGAACAGCCACCATGCCAGCCATGCTCCCGCGACGCTGATGAGGGCGACCATGACGTCGAATTCGGCGAAGGTGAGCGACGCGGCCGCTCCGGATGGATCCTGGCGCCATGTGACCTCGAGGGCTCAGCCGGCGGTCGGCGGGCGCCGCTCATCGGCGGATGCGCCGGGGAGCCAGGGGGGCCGCGCGGCGTGTGCCCGCATCGAGCCCGGCGTAGAGTTCCGCGAATTCCTGCCGCAGCCGGGCCAGTCGTATCGGCGGATTGGCGGTCGACTCCTGCGGCGCGGGGACGGGCTTCGACAGCTCGGCCGGTGAGTCGGGGGTCATCGCGGTCTCCTCACGGTGGTCCGGACTCGAGCGTACGCGTGATGGCTGCGAGCCCCTGGTCCATCATCGCGGCCACGCCCGGCGCCATCTCGTCGGGCAGCAGGTCGGCGATCCAGACGAACCGGGTGCGGTTGGCGCCGTCCGCGAAGACCTGGGCCGAGGCGTTGTGGTGAGTCATCGCGCCGCCCACGACCGCCCACGCCACCCGTCGGGCGGCATCGTCCACCGCCACGATCAGCTCGCGTGCGACCACGCCGTTGGCGAAGGTGACCACCCGCGCGCCCGGCTCCATGCGCACGTCGGTGACGAAGCCGACCGCGAGCCGCGTGTGCAGGGCGCCGACGTCGCGGAGCGCGCTCCAGGCCGCGTCCGGATCGGTCCGGATCGTCACTTCGCGGTGAATCGACGCCATTACTCCTGGCCGGTCGCGTCTTCCCGGCCGCGCCGCGCCGCGGCCGAATCGCTGGCGCGGAGCGCGCCGCGGACACCCTGCGCGCCCGGAAGCTGGGAGGCGCCGATGATGCTGTCGCGCTCGCGCTCAGTCGCGGGAGGTGGCGCGGATTCGGTGCGCCGGCAGGACGAAACGCCGGTCGAGAGGGCCAGGAGGATGAGGAGCGTGCGCATGTGCGCCTCAGGAGTCCGAGAGGTCCGCCATCCGGGAATGCCCGACCTTGCCGAGCGCGCCACCCACCAGGCCGATACCGAATCCGGTGGCGATCGTGGCGAGGGCGACCAGCGCAGTCGCGAGTGCGCCGTTGCCCAGCCCAACGTGGCGTCCACCAGGGCCGTTACCGCGCCGGCCAGGGCGCCCGCCCGGATCCGGCGAGACGTCCGCCGCCCACGCCGGCGCAGAAATAGATGACGATCGCGACCGGCCGGAGCGCCGCGTAGCCGAGGCCCCGGCGGCCCGAGGCCAATGAGGCCACGATGTCGAGAGCCAGCACCGCGGTGCCGCAGACCAGCCAGACGTACCGGATGCCCGTCGCGCGCCTCCGCATCGGCCCTCAAGATGCACGGACGGCTCCCCGGCGTCGAGGCCGCGCGATCAGCCGCCAGATCGCCCACACGTCGCACTGCGCGTGATGCTCGCCGGGGTGTACGGTGCGGAGCGCTTCGCGCACCGCGTTGGCCCGGGAGAGATCCGCGAGCAATCCGAACGGCGACAGCTCCTCACCGGTGAACACGCCCTCCCATCCGCCGCAGCCCGTCAGCGCGCTCACGTCCACCGGTTGATCGACCAGATCGAAGCCCATGAAGGCGAATCCCGGCCCCGGGCCGGCGTCGACGGCTTCGAGTGTGGGGTCGCGCAGCGCGGCGAGGATGTGGAGGCCGGTCTCCCCAGCGACGCGGCGCCGCAGGTACTCGAGCGACCGGAAATGGCAGGTCTGATAGTCGGCGTGCACGTTGTGCCGCCAGTCCTCCGCCACCAGCTCCTCCGGCACCGTGGGGCAGAGGATGTTGTCCAACGTGACGAGCTCGCGGAGCTGATGCAGCCCGGACCAGGCCAGGTAACGACGCCAACGCTCCCCGGCGTCGGGGCCGAACCGACGCTTGGCCAGGTAGACCGGCGCAGGCGGGGGCGCGGCCGCGCTAGCCTCGTCGCAGCGGGCGGATAATGATGGTGGACGTCATGATCGCCACCAGCCGCGCGTCGGGTTCGGTCGTGAACACGTCCGCCTGGCAGACGCTCAAGGTCCTCCCGCCACGGAGCACGCGCGCGCGGGCGAGGAACCCGCTCGCCCGGGCCGGCTCGAGCAGGTTGATCTTGAACTCCACGGCCAGCACGTCGGTGTCCGGCGGCGCGAGGGTGTACGCGGCGTAGCCGTTCGCCGAGTCGGCCACGCTGGCGATCGCGCCGGCGTGCAGGAAGCCGTTCTGCTGGCAGAAGCGCTCGTCGTACGGCATGGCGAGGTGGACTTCCCCCGGACCGATGTGCGCGATGGTGACACCGAGCGTCGCCATGTGGCGCTGGCGGCCGAAGCTTTCCCGGATGCGGCTCTCATCCACCTCAGGCACATCCCTCCTCTCCCGGCGCGGCGCCGTGCTGCCAGCGGGCCACGAACTCCTGCAGCTCCTGACCGTTGAGGTCGGAGACGGCCCAGAACTCCATCCCCGCCGCCCGGCCGTGGGCCAGGTTGAACCCCTGCCGTACCACCGTCGGGCCCCGGCCGCACCGAAGAGATGAAGTGCCCGGCCAGAGCAGCAGGTTGATCCGGTGCGGTCCCCGCTGATATACCAGCGCGGCGACCTGACGGCCACCCAGGTAGTCGATTCGCCCGCCGAGCAGCGGGAACCCCTCCGCCGCGAGATCCGGCACCGGGGGCGAGAAGTCCAGCTTCCCGGCGAACCACGGCTTCACCACGTGGTGCTCCGACGAGGCCACGTCCACCAGGTGATCCACCTCGAGCGAGCGCACGTGCCCGGCGACGACCTGGTCGACCAGAGGGTCGCCGGCGCCGGCGCCGCCGGCCTGGTGCCCTAGTCCGAATCCGAGCGCGAAGACCAACCCGGCGGCGAGCGCGGCGCCCCAACGCGGCAGGGGAATCCGCCGGCGGGGCAGTGCCGCCGGTTCCGCGCGGAGCAGCCGGCGCAAGTCTTCGCGGAAGGCGGACGAGGGTTCCCGAGGCGGCATTTGGCGCTTGAGTGCCGCGCCCAGCGCCCGCAGCCGACCCAGCTCCGCCCGGCAGGCGGGACACTGGGCGAGGTGCTGCTCCCACCAGCGTTGCTGCTCCGGCGGAAGCTCGCTGTCCACATAGCCGCTCAGGCCGGCATCGCTCACGTGCTCGCAGGTCATCGGATCATCCCTCCATGCCCTCCGCCTCGAGGACGCGTTGCAGCCGGCGCCGTGCACGGGAGAGGCGCGACATCACCGTTCCGACCGGCACGCCGGTCACGGTCGCGATCTCCTGGTAGGACAGCTCCTGGATCTCGCGGAGGACGATCACTTCTCGAAAAGGGAAGGGGAGCGCGTCCACCGCTCGGGCGAGCTGCTCCCGACGCTCCCCGTGCAGGAACGCGGTCTCGGGATCGTCGCCGGCCCCGGGGAGGTCGTCGAGCATCTCCGGGTCCGCCCACGGCTGGCGCCGGGTTCGCTCGATCCAGCCATAGCACACCCGGCGCACGATGGTGAGCAGCCAGGCCCGGGCGTTCTCGCCGCGGAATCCCGCGAAATAGCGGAGCGCCTGCAGGTAGGCCTCCTGCACCGCGTCCTCCGCGTCGGCCTGCTCCCGAAGGAGATACCGCGCCAGCGTGAACGCCGCGCCCAGATGGGGCAGCATCTGCAGCTCGAAGCCGTCGATCGTAGCCGTCTCCCGCGAGTGGCCGGCGCTTCAACCCGAACCAGGGCCGCGCGGCGTGTGCGCCCGCGCCGTCGCCCGAGAGTAGAGCGACGACGGGGTCGAGTTATTCCCGGGGTCCGGGCTCCGGGAATAATCGCCCCGGTACGCCGCTCCCCACGCCAGAGAAGGCGAATTCCCAACCGTGGAAAGGACAAGGGGCGTCATGGGCGACACCATCGAGCACGATCACAGCGGCGACGGCGTGGATCGGCGCGGCTTCCTCAAATGCATGGCCTGGGCCGGCACCGGCGCCCTCTGGGCGATGCAGGGCGGCGTCCTCCGCTCCCTGCCGCTCACCCGGCTCACCGATCCGTCGGGGCTCGGCGGCGAGCTCTTCTTTGCCCAGGTCAGCGACAGCCACATCGGATTCGCCAAGGAGGCGAACCCCGACGTCACCGCGACCTTGCAGGAGGCGGTGGACCGGCTCAATCGCCTGCCGCGCCGTCCGGCATTCGTCCTCCACACCGGTGACATCTCCCAGCTGTCCCGGCCGTCCGAGTTCGACACCGCGGACCAGGTGCTTCGAGGCATCCGGACCGACCGGGTCTGGTTCGTTCCCGGCGAGCACGATGTGCTGGAGGACAACGGGCGGCAGTATCTCGACCGTTACGGGCGGGAGTCGCGGGGCGACGGCTGGTACAGCTTCGACCACGCCGGCGTGCACTTCGTGGGACTGGTGAACGTGCTGAACCTCAAGGCCGGCGGGCTCGGCAACCTGGGAACGGCGCAGCTCGACTGGCTCAAGCGCGACCTGGCCGGTCGCTCGGCCAGCACGCCGATCGTGGTGTTCGCCCACATCCCGCTCTGGACCGTGTATCCCGACTGGGGATGGGGCACCGACGACAGCGAGCAGGCGCTGGCCCTGCTTCGCCGCTTCGGCTCGGTCACTGTGCTGAACGGGCACATCCACCAGGTCATGCAGAAGGTGGAGGGAAACGTGGCCTTCCATACCGCCATGTCCACGGCGTTTCCCCAGCCGGCGCCGGGCACCGCGCCGTCGCCGGGGCCGCTGACGGTCGAGCCGGCCCGGCTCAGAAGCCTGCTCGGGCTCGCCAGCGTCACCTACCACCAGGGGCAGCACGCTCTCGCCATCGTGGACTCGCCGCTGG
>DATCWW010000209.1:0-5247 GCA_036566145.1 Gemmatimonadales bacterium | reverse complement strand
GGCGAGCCGGTGCGGCTGCTCCCCGAGCGGGCGCTCTTCTGGCCGGCGGCATGCGCCCTCGTGGTGGCGGACGTGCATTGGGGGAAGGCCGCAGCATTCCGCGCGGCCGGGATTCCCATTCCCGGCGGCGCCACCCGTCAGGATCTGGACCGGCTCGACCAGGCGGTTGCGCGGACCGGGGCCCGCCGCCTCATCGTCCTGGGCGACCTCTTCCACGCCAAGGCCGGGCGGATCGCCACCCGGACGCTGGCCGATCTGCGCCGCTGGCGGGAGGAGCGCGATACGCTCGAGATCCAGCTGGTGCGCGGCAATCACGACCGGCATGCCGGCGATCCGCCGGCCGATCTCCGCGTGAACTGCGTGGACGCGCCGGCGTTCCTTCCCCCGTTCGTGCTCCGGCACCAGCCCGCGCCGGCCGAGCAGGGTTATACCCTGGCGGGACACCTGCACCCGGGGATCGTGCTGGCGGGGCCGGGTCTCTTCCGGGAACGCCTGCCCTGTTTCGTCGTGCGGGAGAATGTGGCCGTGCTGCCGGCCTTCGGCAGCTTCACCGGGCTGGGAATGATCACGCCGGAGCCAGGGGAACGCGTCTTCGTCGTGGCCGAGGGCGAGGTCGTTCCGGTGGGATGAATTGAATCCGACGCGCTCGACGGCCCGTCCGATACCCTGCGCCTCTGCGACCCTGCGCCTCCGCGCCCTTCACCCCCGAGCCCCATGCCCGCCTACGTCGTCGTCCAGATCGCGGTCGAGGATCCCGTCCGCTACGCCGAATATCGCCGGATAGCGCCGCCGTCCATCGCGGCGTACGGCGGCCGCTACGTCGTGCGCGGAGGCGCCTGCGAGATTCTCGAGGGCAGCTGGCTGCCGACCCGGCTGGTGGTGCTGGAGTTCCCGACGATCGAGCGGGCCCGGGCCTGGTGGGCCTCCCCCGAATACGCGCCTGCCAAAGCGCTGCGCCAGCAGAGCGCCAGCACCGAAATGCTGCTGATCGAGGGCTTCGCGGGGTAGCGCCGAGCTCGACATGGCCGACGCGTTCCTCGACCTCTGCCGCCCCCTCTCGAGCGCCGATATCATTGGCGCGTGAGACTCACCCCAAGGCGCCTGCTGCTCTGGTCCGTGCCCGCCGCGGTCCTGGCCACGGCGGCGGGGATTTCGCTCAAGACCTGGCGGGAGCGCCGCCCAGCCGAGACCTGCCCGGGTCACGAGCGCTCAGGATTCGATAGCCTGACCGTTCGACCGGCCGAGTTCCGGGTGCTGGTGCTCACCGCCCATCGGGGCTACGCCCACCGCTCGATCCCTGCGGCGTCCCTGGCGCTCCGGGACCTCGGAGCCCGCAACGGCTTCGCGGTCAGGGTGACGGACGATCCGGGGGTTCTCTCCAGGGGCCGCTTGTCCGACTTTGCCGTCCTGCTGCTCCTCCAGACCACGGGTGACTTCCTCGACAGTACCCAGCAGTCCGCCCTGCAGCGCTACGTACAAGCGGGCGGCGGCGTGGTCGCCATCCATGCCGCCCTCGATGCGGAGCCCGACTGGCCCTGGTATCACCAGCTGCTCGGCGCCGAGTTCGCGGGCCATCCCCGGATGCAATCGGCCCGACTGCTGCCGGGACCGTGGCAGCGCACCGACGAGTGGTACAACTACCGCGCCCAGCCGAGTGCCGATCGCGTGCTCCTCGGTGTGGACGAGCACAGTTACCGGGGCGGACGCATGGGCCGGGCCCATCCGGTGACCTGGACTCGTGCGTTCGACGGCGGGCGGGTCTGGTACACCGCGATGGGCCACACCGCCTGCAGTTATGTCGAGCCCGCCTTCCTGGCCCACCTCCTCGAGGGCATTCGCTGGGCCGCCCGGGTCGGCCAATCGCCGCCGACCCGCTAGGTTTCCCCGCGCCGTGGGCCCGGCCGCCGGGCTGTTTCAACGTGAACACCAGCGCCATTCCTTGGGGAGTCCATGATCCGCGTCCCGCTCCTTCTGCTCGCCCCACTCGCCTTGGTCTCCGCCACGCTCGCGGCTCAGGCCCCGGCGTCCACCGGTCTGGATACGGCCGGCATGGACCGCGACGTCAAGCCGGGCGACGCGTTCTTCGAATACGCCAACGGCTCGTGGCTCCGCCGCACCGAGATTCCGGCCGATCGGAGCACCTACGGGGCGAGCGCGATTCTCATCGAGCAGACCGACCGCAAGGTCGCCGACCTCATACGCGATCCCGCGAACGCTCAGGCGCCGGCCGGCTCCGATCTGCGGCGGGTGGCCGACTACTATGCCGCTTTCCTGGACACGACCGCGATCGAGACGGCCGGACTCGCGCCCCTTCGGCCTACGCTCGACTCCATCGCGGCCATCAACGACCGCCACGGGCTCGCCCGGTTCCTCGGCTCGACCCTCCGGGCCGACGTCGACGCGCTGAACAACACCAACTTCTACACCGAGAACCTGTTCGGCCTCTGGGTGGCGCAGGACCTGGACGATCCCGCCCGGTATTCGCCGTTCCTGCTCCAGGGTGGTCTCGGCATGCCGGACCGGAGCTACTATCTCGACTCCGCGGCGACCATGGCCACGATCCGGGGCGAGTACCTGAAGCACGTCGAAGCGATGCTGCGCCTCGCCGGCGTGGCCGATCCGGGGCGCCGTGCCGGGGGAATCGTCGCGCTCGAGAAGGGCATCGCCGCGGCGCACTGGAGCCGGGAGCAGTCGGGCGACGTGAGCAAGGGCAACAATCATTGGGCCCGCGGCGCCTTCGGCACCAAGGCTCCGGGCCTCGACTGGGAGGCCTTCTTCGGCGCGGCCGGCCTTTCCCGGCCGAAGCAGTTCGTGGTGTGGCAACCCAGTGCCGTCACCGGAATCGCCAAGCTGGTCGGGTCCGAGTCGCTGGAGACCTGGAAGGACTATCTCACCTTCCATGCGATCCAGTCACGGGCCGCGGTCCTGCCTGCCGCGTTCGACCGGCAGTCATTCGCCTTCTACGGACCGGTGCTCAGCGGGGCCAAACAGCAGCGGGAGCGCTGGAAGCGGGCGGTGGCGGCCACCAACGATGCGGTCGGGTTCACCGTCGGGAAGCTGTACGCCGAGCGCTACTTCCCGGCGGCGGAGAAGACCCGGGCGCAGCAGATGGTCGCGAACATCATCGCGGCCTTCCGCGATCGCATCGACGCCCTGGACTGGATGGCCCCCGCCACCAAGAAGGAAGCCAAGGCCAAGCTGGCGGTGCTCAAGGTCGGCGTAGGTTACCCGGACAAATGGCCGACGTACGACGGCCTCGAGGTGAAGCCCGGCGATGCCTACGGCAACCTGGAGCGGAGCGCACTGTTCCGCTACCGCGGGAGGGTAGCGCGCCTGGGCCAGGCGGTGAACCGGGGCGAGTGGGTGATGACGCCGCAGACGGTGAACGCGGTCAATCTGCCGGCGCTGAACGCCATGAATTTCCCGGCTGCCATCCTGCAACCGCCCTACTTCAACCCCGAGCGGCCGGCCGCCATGGATTACGGCGCGATCGGCGGGATCATCGGGCACGAGATCAGCCACAGCTTCGACAATCAGGGCGCGCTCTTCGACTCCCGCGGCCGGCTGCACAACTGGTGGACGCCGGAGGACTTCAAGCACTTCGCGACCTCGTCCGCCCAGCTCGCCGCGCAGTACGGCAGCTACCGGCCCTTCCCCGACCTGGCGGTGAACGGGAAGCAGACGCTGGGGGAGAACATCGCCGACCTCGCCGGCCTGGCCGCATCCTACGATGCGTACCACAAGTCCCTCGGCACCACGGCGGCCCCCGAGGTCGATGGCTTCACCGGCGACCAGCAGTTCTTCCTCAGCTACGCCCAGTCGTGGCGCTGGAAGGCGCGGGAGCCCGCCCTGCGGAACCGGATCCTGACCGACGGGCACGCGCCCTCGCAGTACCGCGCCTTGACCGTGCGGAACCTCGACCCCTGGTACGCCGCGTTCCACGTCGCGGCCGGCGACAAGCTCTACCTCACGCCGGCCGACCGCGTCCGCGTCTGGTAGGCGCGATCAGCGGTCGCGAGACGCGCTGAACGCCCCGCGAACCTCCAGCGCCTGCCCCTCGTCGGCGGGGCTGTCGGCCGCGAATCCCACGGCCTCGATGGTGAAGTACCCGTCCAGCACGTCGCCTCGCATGCCGCCGATGGTGAGCGTGCCGCGCCGCGCGCGGTACGCTCCGGTCGGGCGGGTCGCCGGGCCGGTGATCACCAGCGCCTGAACCCCGCGCGCGGGATCGTCGGCCAGTGGGTAGATCCCCGGAGTGAGCGCGCGGCCGCCGGCCCGGGTGAAGAGCACCGCGCCTTCGGGGGCGTTCGCGCCCAGGGTCACCACGAAGGCGCCGGATCCATTCTCTCCGACGGTCCCGTAGCTCGCCTTTCCTCGCAGCGCCACGGTCCGCGCGCCCGACGTGTAGGCCTCGAACCAGGATCGCGACGAGGTCATCGCGGCCGCCGAGACGACCACGAGACAGGTCGCGAGCGTGTACATCGTCGCTTTCGCGTTCATCTGCCGTACCCTCCGCTGGGAGTGACTATGCCGCTCTCGGAGAGGTATACGCCGGGGCGGGCCCGCCCTTCTCACCCTTGCCCCCGGGTGAGTCGGATCTGATTTTCAGCACGCCCCATCACCGACCGGGCCGGCATGCGGGTACCGATGGTCATACTGTGGCTGGCGGCGCTGGCCGTCCGCGCGCCTGACGGCCCGCCGGCGCCGACCGACGATCCTCGCGCGGTCGTCCGGGCGGCCGCGGCTGCGGTCCGGAGCGACAGCGTGGCCGCCTATCGCGCCCGCTGGAAACACCGTCTGGCCGCCGACACTGCCGACCGGGCTGCCGCCCTCGGTCTCGCGACCCTCGCCCGTCTGACCTACGACTATCCCGAGGCCAATCGGATCTATCGCGCCATGGTCTCCGCCGATGCACCGTCCGACCGCTACGCCGTGTATGCCTGGCTCGGCTGGGGTCAGGGGTACGAGGAATACGGTCGCGACGCCGACCTGCTCTTCGTCCAGGCGCTCGAGAGTGCACGTGCCCTCGGCGACTCGGCGGCCATCGGGGAGGCGCTGACCTGGCTGGGCTACGTGCGCTCCCGCTCCCGTGGGCTGGAGACCGCGGTCGCCCACTACGACAGTGCGCTCGGGATCCTCCCTCGACGTGCCGCGGACCTCCGGGCCCTGGCCGGCTGCCGCCGGGCCCAGGGCTTCGTGCTGCTCGGCAAGGGCGCGGAGGCCGGGCGCCTCGACCAGGCGCTCGCG
>DATCWW010000069.1:0-3480 GCA_036566145.1 Gemmatimonadales bacterium | reverse complement strand
GCGGGCGCCGCTGCCGTTTACCCGTTGCCCGCCGCCCAGGACGCTGCACCTTTAAGCCATGGACCCCCTCTCCGACGTGTTGCGGGCGGTGCGCCTCAACGGTGCGTTCTTCTACGTCTTCGAAGGCATCGCGCCATGGTCGATCTCGGTCGGGCCGGCCCGCGAGCTGGTGCCGCGGGTGCTACCCGAGGCCGAGCATCTGATGGCCTACCACATCGTGACGGCGGGCCGCTGCTGGATCGGCTGCGAGGGCGTCCCCCAGGTCGAGCTCCACCCCGGTGACGCCATCCTCTTCCCTCACGGTGATGCCCACCTGGCCTCGGCCGAACGGGAAGAGGGGTCCAGGCGGCGGTACAACCACGCCCCGTCCCGACCCCTGGAGCGGATCAGGGTGGGCACGGGTCCGGGATCGCGGGTGGACCTCGTCTGCGGTTTCCTCGGCTGCGACGCCCGTCCCTACAACCCGCTGCTCGCCGCCCTGCCCCGCAGTGTGGTGGTGCGCGGGATAGCGACCGGGTGGCTGGCGGAGTTCCCCCGCCAGGTCGTGGCCGAGGCTTGGCAGAACCGGGCCGGCGGCGACACCATGCTCACCCGCATGGCCGAGCTCATGTTCGTCGAGATGGTGCGGCGCTACAGCGAGGAGCTGTCCCCCCAGCAGACCGGATGGCTCGCCGGACTGCGCGATTCACTGGTGGCGGCCGCGCTGGCCGAGCTCCACGCCCGCCCGGCGCATCCCTGGACGCTCGCCGATCTGGCGCGTGCGGTGGCGACGTCGCGCACGGTGCTCAGCGAGCGGTTCGTCCAGACCGTCGGCCTGCCGCCGATCCAGTACCTCACCGAATGGCGGCTCCAACTCGCCGCGGAGCAGCTCGCCGGCGGCTCGAAGAAGGTCGCCGCGGTGGCCGCGGAGGTCGGCTACGAGTCGGAGGCGGCGTTCAGCCGGGCGTTCAAGCGGCGCACCGGACACGCCCCGGCCGGCTGGCGGCGCATGCGGCAAGGCACGACCGGCGGCGACGCCATCCCCGCCTGAGGGCAGACGCCGACGCCGGTCGGCTGCCCGATCAGAAACTGGTGACGACGGTGACCCGGAGCGCCCTGGGGGAGCCGGGGGTGATGTTGTTGTTGTTGTTCGCGGTCGGGAAATACCCCTCGTCAAACAGATTCTCGAGGTTCGCCTGCAGCCGGAGCCGCCGGCTGACCAGGTAGTACGCCGCCGCGTCCACCCGGGCAAAGCTGGGCAGCGTCACCGCGTCGTCGATCGCGGCGAACATCTCGTCCTGGTACAGGACGCCGAGCCCGAACCCCAGACTGTGGGTGACCTGGTACCGGTTCCACAGCGACACACTGTTCCTCGGCACCATCGCCACCCGCGCGCCCACCGGAGCATTCGCAGTGGCGCTGGTGACGGTGGCCTTCTGGTTGGTGTAGCCGCCGATGACCTGCCAGGCCGCGGTCACCGCGCCCGTCACCGACACCTCGAACCCCTGGGTGCGCTGGCTCCCGGTCTGGACCAGGCGGGTGGGGTCGCTCGGGTCCGGGGCGGAGGTGTTGGTGCGGTCGAGACGATATGCCGCACCGGCCAGCGACAGCCCCTCGACCACATCCCACTTGGCGCCGATCTCGTAGTTGCTGAACCGCTCGGGCTCGAGCGCCTCGTTGGTCGGGTTGAGTGAGGCGAACTGGTCGCCCGAGGCGGGTAGCGCGGACACGCTGTAACTGCCGTAGAACGACACGACCTCGACCGGCTTGAACAGGAGTCCGGCCCGCGGGCTCACCATGTTGTCCACCCGGGAGACGCGGTCGCCCGTGTTGTGGTTGTCGAGCCGCACGTCGAACCGCTCGTAGCGGGCGCCCAGGACTGCCTGCCACTGCCGCGCCAGCACCATCTGGGTCTGGCCGTAGACCGAAACGGACGTCGCGGCGATGTGGTTGTCGCCGTCGGTGGGGCTGTGCCGGTAGCTCACCGGGACCGTGACCGTGGGGTCGGCCACCGGTACGGCGAGCGTGGTGGCGGTGTCGGTGAAGAAGCCGGTGTGGCGGAGGTTGTCGGTGCTCTGACTACCCACGGACACGCCGCCGAGCAGGGTCTGGCTGATGCCGCCGACGGTCAGCGGGTAGGTGATCTCGGTCTCGTTGAGCAGGTTCTGCCGGTCGGTGGCGTTGTTGTAGGCCGAGAGGCTCACTTGGGTGCCGGCGTCGTCTACGGCACTGCCGGGGAAGACGTTCTGGTAGAACTTGCCGTAGTCGGCAAACATGCTTCGGTTGCGCAGGGTCAGGCCGGACGCCGCGGTGTGCTCGATGGTCGCGGTCCCGATGTTCACGAGGGCATGCGATGCGCTCTGCTCCGGGTCGCCGAAGAAGGTGCGGGGATTCCCGCCGTCGAACGGACTCCCCGCGAACGACGGGACACCCCGGTCGGCAGTGCGCTGGTCCTTGAAGTTTTCGTAGCTCGCGAGCAGCCGGGTGCGAGACCCCAGCCGGAACGTCGCGGTGGGATTGATGCCGTAGCGCTCGACGCCCACCTGGTCGCGATAGAGGTCGGAGTTCTCGTACATCGCATTGAGGCGCACGGCCAACCGCTCGGACACCCCCTCCCCCACATCCAGCGCCGTCCGCCGGTTGCCGAAGGAGCCGCCCTGGAGCAGCAGCTCGCGGGTCGGCGTCCACCCCGCGGTCTTGGTGACCCGGTTGAGCGCGCCGCCTCCGACCCCTCGGCCGAAGATCAGCGCGTTCGCGCCCTTGAGCGCTTCCACCCGCTCGACGTTGTAGAGGTCGCGGAAGTACTGCACGTCGTCGCGGGAGCCGTCCACGAAGAAGCCCGCGGTAGTGCTGTTGCCGCGGATCGTCGGCTGGTCGCGGTTCCCTTCGCCCTGACCCATGGTCACCCCGGGGATGTAGCGCACTACGTCGGCCATGTTCTGCATCCGCTGGTCGGCGATCACGTCCTTGGTGATGACGGTGACGGCCTGGGGGACATCCCGGAGCGGGGTCTCGGTCTTGGTGGCGGTACGGGTCGAGCGCTGCAGATAGGGCGACGGCGACGCTCCGTGGACCTCGATGGTGGGGAGCACCTGGGGCGTGGTGTCCCGGGGCTCGACCTGAGCCACGAGGTGACCGGGGAGGGCGAGCAGGATGACGGTCCCGGCGATGTGACGGAGCATGTAGGTGCGCGGCCTCGATGAGAACGAGTTTCAAGTAAATTTGCGCACCAACTCTACGTCAAAATGGGGATCACGTCAATAGGAATTCCATCCTCTGACACCGCCGCTACTTACCACGGCCCCCTGGCTCGGTCGGCTCGGAGCGCTCCTCGCTCCGCTCCCGGAAGGAGCTCACCGGGGTGTGGAAGTGAAAGGCGGCGTTGACGAAGGCGATGTGGCTGAACGCCTGGGGAAAGTTGCCCAGCTGCCGCTTGGCCACCGGGTCGTACTCCTCGGACATCAGCCCGACATCGTTCTGCAGTGCGGTCAGCCGGTCGAA
>DATCWW010000194.1:0-2606 GCA_036566145.1 Gemmatimonadales bacterium | reverse complement strand
TGGCCGGTGGCGCCGCGATCGAGCGGTTCCGCTCCGGCGATCGCGTCGACTTCCAGGACGAGCTCGCGTACCGGGCCACCAAGCGGATGGTCGGCATCAGCGTCCGCCACGGACTGGCCGCGGCCATGCACCTCGGCACGGACACCAGATACCACCGCTGTGACTGCAGCGGGTTCGGTCACCGCGTCGCGCACGCCCTGGTCGAGACCTTCACCGACCCGCGCGACGGTGGCGGCCGTGCGCTCGCGGTACCCCGCTTTGCGGCGCACTACGCCGAGAACCTCACCGGAATGGCGTGGCACCACGATCGAGGCGTGACGAGCGTCGTCAGCAGCACGTCGCTGTCCTTCGGCGTTCAGGCCCTGTTCAACATCGGCCGCGAGCTGACTGGTATCGGCGCCCACCCGTAACGACCCCGGCCCGCCGTTTAACATTTCTCTAACATCCGTCCGCGCCCGCAAGTCGTCTCCGAAGAGCAGGTCCACCCAGACCTTCTCCGGAGACCAGTCTCATGCGCGTTCCCTTTGTACTCTGTGCCGTCATCGCGGCCCTGGCTGCCTGCGATAACCCCACCGATCCCGCCGCGTCACCCACGCTATCCTCGGAAGCCAGCCTCCGGGCGCACATCGATCTGCGCGAGGAGCGCGCGGCGCTCGCGTCGGCCGCGGACGCGCTGTCCGAGGCGATCGCGGCCAATGGTGTGGCCACCGCGCTCACCGCGGCCCTGGCCGACGACGCCGTCTTTCTCTCGCCCCGCACCAACATGGTGGTCGGGAAGACCGCCATCGCCGCATTCCTGACCAGCGATCCGATCGCACCCTCGGCGCTCTCCTGGACCACCATCAAGTCGGACGTCTCCAACGACGCCAGCCAGGGCTACACCTGGACCCAGGGCAGCGTGACCATCGACATCGGCGGCGGCCCGCTGACGCTGCCGGGGATGGCCCTGATCTACTGGAAGCGCGAAGGCGCGGGCGACTGGCAGGTCGCCGCGATCAACATCAGCTCCGGCGGCCCCCAGACGCTCCCGATTCCCGACGGCTTCGATACGCCCGACACCAAGCACCGCCGCAACTTCCCCAATACCGACGCAGCGGCGCAGGCGCAGCAGCTCCTCGCGGTGGACGGCGCCTTCTCCGATGCCTCGCTCGAGCGGACCCTGGGCGTCGCCTTCGAGGCGTTCGCCGCGCCCGACGGGATCGCGGTGGGCGGTGGCCAGTTCGTCTACGGCCCGGCCGCGATCGGGGAGGCGTTCGCCGCCACCCCCGACGACCACGTGAGCTGGGTGCCCCGCTTCTCCGGGGCCGCGGAGAGCGGCGACCTCGGGTTCACCGTGGGTGATGCCAGCTTCATCCTGCCCGACGTGAGCTTCTACACCAAGTACCTGACCATCTGGCAGAAGCAGGACAACGGCGACTGGCGCTTCGTCGCCGACTTCGGGAGCAGCCGCCCGGCGCCGTAACCGGCCGAGCCGGGGGGGGCGTCCGGGTGCCGGGAGTCGGCCGCCGGACGTCCCCTCTACCGATGATCCGCCCCCGCCCCCGCCCCGACGACCCCGACCTTCCGATCGCCCGGCTCCGCGACCTGGTGGCGCCGGGCCGGCTGCTCCTCGCCGGGTTCGCGTTCTGGACCGCGTTCGCGCTGATCTTCTCGATCGAGTACTGGCTCCTCGCCATCCCCCAGCCTTTCGGCCGGGTGGTCGCCGAGCAGCTCGCGAGCTGGTGGCCGTGCGCCCTCCTCACGCCGCCCCTGGCCGCGGTCACCATCCGGATCCGCGCCCTGCGGCTCGCGCGTCCGCGGGCAGCGCTGCTCCACGCTGCGGGGGCGGCGGGATTCGTGATCGTGGGCGGCGCGCTGATGGGTGCGTTCGAGAGCCTCCTCCCCTGGTCCGAGGCGTCGGACGGCCTCCTCGCCGTGGCGCGCCACGGGGTGATCCGCTATCTCGGCCCCGACCTGCTCCTCTACTGCCTCGTCATCGCGGCGACCATGGCCGCGGCGCACGCCCACGAGTCGCGCCGCCGGGGAGTGGCCGCCGCCACCCTCGCGCGCCAGCTCGCCGAGGCACGGCTTCATGTGCTGAGCGCACAGCTTCAGCCTCACTTCCTCTTCAATACCCTGCACGCGGTCTCCGCGCTGATCTGGGAGGACCAGGCCCGCGCCGATCGCCTGCTGGCGCGGCTCAGCGACCTCCTTCGGCTCACCCTGCGGAGCGGCAACCGGGTCGAGACTACGCTGGAGGAAGAGCTGGTCCTGCTCGACCGCTACGTCGAGATCCAGGAGACCCGCTACGGCGACCGGCTCCGGATTCGGATCGAGGCCGAGCCCGCGGCGCGCCAGGCGATGGTGCCGCATCTCATCCTCCAGCCGCTGGTCGAGAACGCCATCCGCCATGGGATCACTCGCCGCACCGCGCCGGGGCGGGTGGACGTCGTGGCTCGCGCCGGCGGGGGCCGACTCCATCTGACGGTGCGCGACGACGGCGTCGGGCTTCCGTCGGGGCGGCCGCTCCGCGAGGGTGTGGGACTCGGCGTGACGCGCGCGCGGCTCCGCCAGCTCTACGGCCCCGCCTACGGCATCGAGCTGTCGCCCGCGGACGGTGGCGGCGC
>DATCWW010000187.1:0-3116 GCA_036566145.1 Gemmatimonadales bacterium | reverse complement strand
AGGCGAGCGGCCGGCCGCGGCGCTTGTCCCGGGCCAGCGCGGCGAGCCGGCGGGGGCCGAGGCCCTGGGGATCGAATACGAACCCGGAGCGGTCGATCACCGCGGCCACCTTGAGCGAGAGCGCCGGCCGGCGCACCCGCCCCACCAGATCGGCGAGGGTGCGCCCGATCTGCCCGTACCCGAGCAGGATCACCTCCATCCGCTCGGGCCGGATCACCGCGCCGCCCGCGATGCGGGAGAGCTGGAACGCTGCGTGAATCCGGCGCTGAGCCTCCGCCGCCTCGCGCGCCTCGACCACGACGGAAATGTTGAGCTCGGACGATCCCTGGGCGATCGCCACCACGTTGATCCCCCCGGCGGCGAGGGCGGAGAACACCCCGGCGGCGATCCCCGGCGTGCCGTGCATGCCGAGGCCGACCACCGCCACCGTGGCCATCCCGGGGCTCGCGTCCACCCCGTCGATCTCGCCCCGGGCGATCTCCTCGCGGAACTCGCGGGTCAGGCTCTCGCGGGCATCGTCGGCGACCGGCTCGGGCACGCTGAAGCAGATCGAATGCTCCGACGACGCCTGGCTGATGAGCGAGACCGAGATCTGCCGCGCGTGCAGCGCCGCGAAGGTACGGGCCGCGATGCCCGGCACGCCCAGCATGCCGTTGCCGGTGACGGTGATCAGCGCCTGCCCGCCGGCCGCGGTAAGCGCCTTCACCGGGTTCCGCCCCGCGCCGACCCGCTCGGAGACCTCGGTGCCGGGGGCGTCGGCGTCGGCGAACGGACGGACGAAGACGGGGATCCGCCGCCCCGCCACCGGAATCAGCGCCCGCGGGTGGAGCACCTTGGCGCCGTAGTATGCCAGCTCGGCCGCCTCGCGGGCGTGGAGCTGCGGGATGACCCGGGCGTCGGGCACCACCCGCGGATCGGCGGTGAGCAGGCCCGGCACGTCCTTCCAGAGCGAGACCCGCTTCGCGCCGAGGGCGCGTCCGAGCAGCGTGGCGGTGAGGTCGGAGCCGCCCCGCCCCAGCGTCGCGAGCTCGCCCCCGGGCGTCGAGCCGATGAAGCCGGGCACCACCGGGACGATGCCCCGCTCGAGCAGCGGCAGCAGGGCGCGCTGGACGCTCCGGTCGGTGCGCGCGTAGTCGGGTGACGCGCGGCCGAACGCCGCGTCGGTGTGGATCAGGTCGGTGGCTTCGACGTAGCGGGCCCGGGTCCCGCCCGCCTCGAGCGCGGCGGCGACGAGGGTCGCGCTGAGGCGCTCGCCGCGGGACACGATGTAGTCGGTGGTGCGCGGGGTGAGCTCGCGCAGCAGGCGCAGTCCCTCGGCCAGCGCCTCGAGCTCGGCGAAGCGCTCGGTGATGACGGCGAGGACGTTGGCCCGGAGCCGGCCGCCGGGGAGCAGCGCCCGCGCCACCTCGGCGTGGCGCAGGCGCAGCCGGGCGATCAGGGGCGCGACGGTGCGCGCGTCGCCGCTTCCGGCCTGCTGCGCCACGGCCAGGAGCGCGTCGGTCGTCCCCGCCATGGCGGAGACGACCACGACGGTCGGCTCGGCGCGATGGCGGCGGATGATGTCGACGGCGTGGCGGACGGCGGCGGAATCGGCCAGCGACGCACCGCCGAACTTGTGCACCTGCGGTGCTCGGCGGGCTCGGGGCATGAGACAATATAGCGGTCGAGGGCTGGGGGCCCTGGGAGCGGAAAGGGGAAGGGGGAAGGGGGGGCGCGCGAGGGCGTCTCGAGCTCCCTTCCCCTTTCCCCTTTCCCCTTTCCCTTTCACCTTTCCCCCGCTTCGCCCTTCGCCTTTCCCTTAACCCGGCTCCCGCATGCTCCTGTCTTTCGTCCTCTCCACCCTGGCGCTCGCGCCGCGCCCCTACCGCATCGCCTACACCTTCTCCAGCCTCGAGCCCGCCAGCCATCTGGCCGACGTGCGGGTGGAGGTCGGACCGCGGGAGGTGGACACGGTCGCCTTCCAGCTGCCCGCCTGGTATCCCGGCCGATACGCGATCTACAACTATGCGGCCAACCTGCAGGAGCCGGCGGCCTGGTGCGGTGGCCGCCCGGCCGAGCCGCAGCAGCGGGACAAGACCACCTGGGTGGTGCGCTGTCCGGCGGCCCGGGCGGCGACCTTCGCCTACCGGGTGTGGTGGAACGACCTCAACGGCTCGTTCTCCCAGATCGATTCGACCCATATCGATCTCAACCCGGGCAACACGTTCGTCTATGTGGTGGGACACAAGCCCGATCCGGTCACCGTCCGCTACGAGGGGCCGCCCGGCTGGCGGGTGATGAACGGCGATCCCGCGCCGGGCCCGAGCTACCGGTTTCCCAACTACGACGTGATGATCGATCATCCGACCGAGATCTCGGCCGCGTTCACCACCGACAGCTTCGTGGTGGGCAAGGTCACCTACCGGATGCTGCTCCACGCCGCCGGCGACCCGGGTCCCATGCGGCCGCGGCTGCTGCGTGACATCGAGCGCATCGTCCGGGCCGACGTGGCGATGTGGGGTGACCCGCCGATCCCGTCGTACACCTTCCTGGTCCATTTCCTTCCCGGCGCGGACGCGGACGGGATGGAGCACCTCACCTCCACCCAGCTGGTCTTCGACGACTCGCTGGCGGTGCTCTCCGACTCGGCCTACCTCGAGCGGATGGAGGCGATCGCGCACGAGTTCTTCCACACCTGGAACATGAAACGGCTCCGCGCCCGCGAGCTGGGGCCGTGGGATTACACCCGGGAGAACCCGACGACGACGCTCTGGATCGGGGAGGGAATCACCAACTACTACGGGGCGCGCTCCGTCCGCCGGAGCGGGATCTGGGACACCGGGCATTACCTGGAGCGGGTGGCCGGCGCGGTGACGACGCTGCAATCCAAGCCCGGCCGGCATCTCATGAGCGCACGGCAGAGCTCGTTCAACGCCTGGCGGTTCGACCGGGTGACGCTGCGGCAGCGGACCAACCTCACGGCCATCACGATCTCGTACTACAACAAGGGCGAGCTGATCGGCTGGCTGCTGGATCTCGACATCCGTGCCCGCACCGGCGGGCAGAAGACCCTCGACGACGTCATGCGCCTCATGTGGCGGCGCTTCTGGCTGGGCCCCCGCGCCAGCTACTACCTG
>DATCWW010000166.1:0-6080 GCA_036566145.1 Gemmatimonadales bacterium | reverse complement strand
TCTTCTGGGGGCTCCGCGGTGGCGGCGGAAACTTCGGGGTGGTCACGTCCTTCGAGTATCGTCTGCACCCCGTCGGGCCGATCGTCCTCGCCGGCGTGATGCTGTACCCTGCCGCGAACGCCCGCGAGGTCCTGGGCTTTTATCGCGACTTCATCGGAAGCGCACCGGACGAGCTCACGACCATCGTGGTCCTCCGGATGGCGCCGCCCGCGCCCTTCCTTCCTTCCTGGGTACACGGCCGACCGGTGGTGGTCATCGGCGCGTGTTACGCGGGCTCGGTCCAGGAAGGCATGCAGGCGGTTGCCCCGCTGCGCCGGTTCGGCGAGCCGCTGGTGGACCTGATCCGGCCGACGCCATACCTGTCACACCAGGGGCTCTTCGATCCCACCGCGCCCCACGGGCTCGGCTACTACTGGAAGTCGGAGTACGTGTCGTCGCTCAGCGATGCCCTGATCGACACGCTGGCCGAGCGGGCCTGGCAGGCCCCGACGCCGGAGTCGTACACGATCGTCTTCCACCTTGGCGGCGCCGTCGGCCGAGAGGATCCCGAGGGATCGGCGTTCGAGGACCGGGGGGCCGCCCATGCGGTGAACATCGACGCCGTCTGGTCCGAGCCCGCCCGCGCATCCGCATGCATGGCGTGGACCCGGGAGCTGTGGGAGGCCGTGCGCCCCCATTCCACGGGCCGTGTCTACGTGAACTTTCTCGGAGATGAGGGGCAGGACCGAGTTCGGGCAGCGTACGGCGAGGCCAAGTACGAGCGGCTCCGCGCGCTCAAGCGCAAGTACGACCCGACGAACTTTTTCCAGCTGAACCAGAACATCCGACCGTAGGTCGGGGCCAACTGAACCGACGTTTCCAGCAAGTGGTCGCCTGCCGGCCGACTCAGGCCGTGACCTGTGCCTCTCGCGAGATCCGGAGCTCACCCTCGGTGATGTCCGGAGCGTTGATCTTGTCCTTGATCGCGTCCTTCTTGGCGAACTCCGCGGCCCAGCGGCTCGATTGATCGGCGCCGCTCTTGTCCTCGAAGATGCCGATGCCGACGAGCTCATTTTCCCGCGGCTTTACCAGATAGTACGAGTGAAGCCAGGGATGGTCTGGACGCCTGGCAGGAAGGTGCGCTCGATCCGGCCGATGTAGTCATCGAGCGATTTCTTGTCGATGCTGCCCTTGAAGGTGTAGTGCCTGATACCGGTGTACATCGCCCCCTCCTCATGACGAGACAACCGGGAGGCCCAGTATTGGCGTCTCCCGGCTCTACTGCGCGCGCAGCGTGATGACCGGGTCCACCCGTGACGCGCGGAGCGCCGGAATCCAGCACGCCCCGATGCCGATGACCGCCATGATGACCGCGACGGCGCCGAACGTCGCCGGGTCGTACGGCGCGACGCCGAACAAGAGCCCCTGAATCGCGCGCGCCGCGAGCAGCGCGCCCAGCAGGCCCAACACCAGGCCGAGCGCCAGCAGCACCCCACCCTCGCCGAGGATCATCCGCTGCACTCGGCCCGGTGCGGCCCCCAGGCTCATGCGGACCCCAATCTCGTTGGTCCGCGTGCTCACCGAGAACGCCAGCACGCCGGCGATCCCCACCGCCGCGATGATCAGCGCGAGCAGCCCGAACGACCAGACCAGCACCGCGTTGAGCCGGCGCGGCGTGACGCTCTGTTCCTTGATCTGCGCCACGGTCTGCACCTTCTCGATCGGGATCCCCGGCGCCAGGCCGCGCACGATGCGCGTCGCCGCTCCCGCCAGCGCCGACACGTTGCTGTCGGCGCGCACCACCAACCCGCCGGAATAGTTGAACTCCTGAGCGAACGGCATGTACATGACGGCCGGCGGCGCCGCGTCGAGCCCGCCGTCGTGGGTGTTGCCCACCACGCCGACGACGGTGCGCCATTCCCCGTTGACCGGAGCGAATCGGAGAACGTCGCCGGTCCAAGCGATGCGGCGGTCGATCGGGCTCTCGCCGGGGAAGAGGATGTCGGCCAGCGCCTGGTTGATGATCGCGACCTGGCCCGACCCCTGCCGGTCGGCGGTGGTGAACTCCCTGCCCTGGAGGAGCGGGATACCGGCAGCGCGGAAGTAGGTGGGGTCGGCATTGCGGCCTTCCGCGCGCGGAATCGCTTGGCCGGCCGACAACGGCTTCCCCTCGACCTTGAGCTCCAGGTTGAGGAGGGAGGTCGTGAGCGGCACTTCGGAGCCGATGCCGACGTCCACTACGCCGGGAAGCGCCCGGATTTCGTCCGCCATTTCGCCCAAGCGCTGCTTGGCGGCGGCCTCGGCGGTGGAATCGGACGCGCGGAACGGCACGGGGATGGTCAAGACCTCCTCGGTCCGGAGACCGGTGTTGACTGCGGATAGTTCCATCATCGTCCGCGTGAGGAGTCCGGCGCCGGCGAGCAGCACCACCGACACCGCGATCTGCGCGACGACCAGCCCGCGCTGCAGTCGCTGCTTGCCCGGAGTGCCGGTGAGCCGGGTCGGCCCGGCCGAGACCAGCGCCCCCTCGGTGTCCTCGCGAGGGAGCGATGCCGCGAACGAGAGCAGCAGCGCGATCCCGACCGAGAGCCCGAGCGTGAACCCGAGCACCGTGCGGTCGAGCTGGATCTCGGCGGCGCGGGGCGAATACCGGGCGACGAGGCGGACCAGCAGCTCGAGCCCACCCAGCGCGATGACGAGGCCGAGCGCGGCCCCAACGAGCGCGAGCAGGAGATTCTCCACCAGCAACAGCCGCCGCAGCCGACCGGATCCCGCGCCAAGTGCTGTCCGGACGACCAGCTCGTGACCACGTCGCACGCCCCGCATCAGCGTGAGACTGGTGACATTCGCCGCCGAGATCACGAGGATGAACCCCGCGATGCCGATGAGCAGCCACAGCGTGAGCTGAGCGCGCTGGCCGATGGCCTGCTTGAAGGGAATGACCGAGATCCGGTAGTTGGACCCGGGATCGTAGGCGTCGGGATACGCGCGCTTGAGCCGCTCGTGGACCGTGGTGATCTCGGTCCGCGCCTCGCCGAGCGTCGCGGTCGGCTTGAGCCGTCCGATCAGCTCGGTCATGCGGTGGGTGCGCCCCTCGACCATCGTCGCGCTCAGGTGGTGCTCGCTGAACACCATGTTGGTGAAGCAGTCCACCTGATCCGGGAAGTAGGGCGCGGGCTGCAGCACGCCGATCACGGTCACCGACTGACCGCTCATGAGGAGCTGGCGGCCGACGATGCTGGAATCCGCGCCGAAGCGGCGGATCCAGAAGTTGTGGGTCAGGACCGTCACGGGCGGGACGCCAGGGCCGTCGTCGCTCGCACGGGTGAGTCGGCCTAGCACCGGGGAGAGGCCCATGACGTCGAAGAAGTTGCCGGTGACGAGGCCGACCTGGATGGTGGCCACGTCCGCATCGCCCCGCAGCACGGCGTCCCAGGGCGAGTACTCCGCGATATAGGTGAACGCCGGCGCGCCGGCGCGGAGGTCGCGTATCTCGGGGACCGAGAAGAGCATGTTCTCGCCGCCGAGCCCGTCAGTCGACTGGCGGAGGTAGACCAGGCGGTCGCCGTCCCGGTGGGGCAGCGGCTTGAGCAGCACGCCCCGCACCACGCTGAAGATCGCGGTGGTGGCGCCGATGCCGAGCGCCAGGGTGATCACCACGACCGCGGTGAACCCGGGATTCCGGTGCAGGGAGCGAAGGCCGAATCGGAGGTCGGCCAGCGTGCTCTCGATCCACGGCAGGCCGCGCTGCTCCCGCACCCGCTCGGCGGCCTGGGTGATCCCGCCGGACGCGAGCCGCGCCTGGCGGCGCGCCGTCTCGGCATCCATGCCGCGACGGATCAGCTCCGCGGTCTCCATCTCGAGGTGCGACTCCAGCTCCTCGCGGAGATCATCGTCCGCCCGCTGGCCGCCGAAGAGGCCACGGAGGCGAGCCAGCACAACCCGAAGGTACCTCATGGGGCCTCCTCGCGGCGGGCGAGAAAGGCGGCGATCAGGTCGGCGGTGCGGCGCCACTCGCGGGCCTCCCGCGCCAGGCGCTTCCGGCCGGCAGCGGTCAACGAGTAGTACTTGGCCCGGCGGTTGTTCTCGGACTGGCGCCAGGCCGCCTTGATGAACCCCTCCTGCTCCAGCTTGAGGAGCGCGGGGTACAGCGTGCCGTAGTTGAGGGTGATCTGGTGCTTGCTGGTTTCCTCGATGCGGCGGGCCACCCCGTACCCGTGGAGGGGGCCCAGGACCTCCAGGGTGCGGAGGATCATGAGGGCCAGCGTGCCCGGCTGGACGTCCTGCTTGTCGGCCATCGGTCTTCCTATGGGTTTCCCATACGAACGGTATGGTCCGGCGCCGGATTGCGCAATACCCGGGTCCCGTCAGCCCGGTGAGTCGATCGTCGTCTCCTCCCCGAAACTCCTCCGAGTCCGCCGGCGTAGGGCCTCGCGTCCCCACCCTCCGGAGCTCCTGTGCCCGGCGTCATCGCGCCTTCGCCTCTCCGCGCCCGGCCGGGCGCTGTCGCGCTGCTCCTCCTCGGTGCCACCGTCCTGGTCCCCCTTCGCGCCCGGGCGCAGTCGGCGGGCGCCGTGGCCCTGCCGCCCGACTCGGCCCACTGGGTCTTCGAGGGACGTGCAGAGCCGACCGAGTACCTGGGCCGCCGCTGCATCATGCTCGACGGCGGCGCGGCGACGGTAAAGGACCTCGACCTGCGGGACGGCGTGATCGACATGGACGTCGCCACGCCCGCCGCGCGTGGCTTCTTCGGGATCCAGTTCCGGGCCGACAGCCTGAACGCAGAGTTCGTCTACCTCCGCCAGCACAAGTCCGGCCTTCCCGACGCGATGCAGTACACGCCGGTCCTCAATACCGGGCTCAACTGGCAGCTCTACAGCGGACCGGGGTTCACCGGCGCGGTGGACATTCCGCGGGAGACCTGGTTCCACCTCCGGCTCGCCATCGCGGGCGCCCAGGCTCGCCTCTATGTGCAGGACACTTCCAAGCCCGCGCTCGACCTGCCCGACCTCAAGAGCGGACGTGAGCGGGGTCAGGTGGCGCTGGCGGACCTGATCGGCGCGACCTGCTTCGCCAACGTCGAGGTTCACCCCACGCCCGACGCGCCCTGGCAGCGGCAGCTGCCCGAGATGCCGCGGGGGACGCTGGTCCGCTGGAGCCTCTCGCCGGTGTACGACGCGCTCGCGCGCGATCCCGAGCGCCCGCTCTCCTCGGCAGACCAGAAGGCGATGCGGTGGGACGTGGTGGAGGCGGAGCCGCCCGGGATCGTCGCGATCTACCGGTATCGCATGGCGCCGCACCCGCGGGTCACCTTCCAGTCCGACTGGTCCACCCGGCTCGAGCCGCAGCCGGGGACGAAGCTGATTTACGCGCGGACCACCATCACGGCCGACAAGGACGAAGTGCGGAAGCTCGCGCTCGGCTACAGCGACGAGGTCAGCGTCTTCCTCAACGGCCGAATTCTCTACCGGGGACGGAGCGCACAGGCCTTCCGGGATCCGGGGTTCCTGGGGATCGTGACGCCGGACAACGATGCGCTCTATCTGCCGCTCAAGAAGGGATCGAACGAGCTGGTGCTGGCGCTGAGCGAGCTGGGGGGCGGGTGGGGGTTCGTCGCGCGGCTGGCGGACGCACGCTGAGGAGAGCCGAGGCACCGCGCTGTCATCCCGAGCGCAGCGAGGGATCTGCTCCACCGGACTTCAAACCATTCCAGGAGCAGATCCCTCGCTGCGCTCGGGATGACAACGGCCTTCGGGACGAGATGGCGGTAAGCGGGAGCCGCTGACATGCGGTGCCCAAGGCATTATGTCTCTGATGTGCTTCCCAAGCCGATTCCCGGGGTATTCCTCACCGGGGCACTGCTGCTGGCGCCCGCGGACTCCGTGGTCGCGCAGGTGCAGGCCTCGATCACCGCCTTCCCCGCGCCCCTCCAGCAGAATCCGATCCCCACTCCCCTCCCGCAGCTCCACGGGTTCTTCGATGGCGCGCTCAGCGCGGCGTCGCTGGCGGGTATCGCGATCGGCCTGGAGCTGCCCGTCACCCGACAATCCGTGCCCGCGCCAGGTCTGGATCCGTCCACCATCGGCTGGGCGATCGACCGG
>DATCWW010000155.1:0-6305 GCA_036566145.1 Gemmatimonadales bacterium | reverse complement strand
GAGCACGACGTTCTAGCGCAGGGGCGCAGGGGGCGCAGGGGCGCAGGGGCGCAGGGGCGCAGGACGGAACGCTGTCATCCCGAGGAGCGGAAGCGACGAGGGACCTGCTACACCGGCTCCGAGCTCCGGTTCAGCAGGTCCCTCGCTGCGCTCGGGATGACAGCTAGCCCTTCCAGCGCCGCCTGCGCCTCCGCGCCCCTCCGCCCTAGCGCCCTAGCGCCCTAGCGCGTATACCGAATCTCCTTCTCCCCCTTCCAGCTCGTCCCACCGTCCGTCGAATACTCCCACACCTGCACCACCTCGTTCGCATTCTCGGGCCGCCAGGTAATCCGGACCTCCACGCTCCGCCCGCCCGGTGCCGGCCGGCTCCCCTGCAACACCATCGCGCCGCTCTCGTCCGGCCCGCCGCGCATCACGATCCGCCGGCCCTGGCTGTCTACCCAGGTGCGGATCCACTGCAGCGTGAACAGGTCGAAGGTGTTGTAGCTCAGTCCCTCGTACCCGCCTGGGCCGCTGAAGTTCTCCTCGACCAGGCAGGTCGCCAGGTCGGTGCTGAACGAGGCAGTACCCTGGGCGCCCTCCCCACTGCCCTGGTGCACCTGCCAGGTCCCCAGCATGTAGTCGAACTGCCGCGCCGCGGCGCGGAAGGGGCAGAACGATGGCTCGGGCGGACTGAGCGGCGTGACCTGATCCACCGCCTCGTAGCGGAGCCCGATCCCGGCCGATGGGTCGGGCGGCGGGACTACCGGGGCGTCGTTGGCGGCCGCGATCTGCTGCAGCACGTCGCCCGACTGGAGCAGGGTCCAGCGGAACAGGTCGGTGTGGGTGGTGACCACGGTCCCGGGCGGGGGCCCGCAGGGCGGCGCGATCAGGAACCCCTCGGGCTGGGTCCGGCTCCCCTGCATGGTCATGCTCCCGTTCGCGAAGCCGCCCTCCATCAGGATGACGCTGAATTGGCACCCGCCGCTCCCGACCCAGAACTGGCTCCAGGTACCCGTGGCCGCGTCGTAGGCGTTGAGGCTGCGCCCTCGTCCGGCGCCGGCGCTGGTCCAGTTCTCCTCCACCACGCAGCCGTCCACCCGCGACTTCACCTCGTTGGTCCCGGCCAAGGTCGCGCCGCTGAACACGTCCCACCGGCCCACCCAGAAGTCGAACTGCCGGTATGGAGCGGCGTCACACCCGTTCGCCGCGGCGCCCAGGCCGTAGACGTCCAGCGGCACCAGCGACAGGCTCACATCGGCGGACAATGGGGGAACAGGGGTCGGATCGGTTGGAGTATCCTCACCGCAGGCGGCCGCCAGAACGGCCGCGGAAACCGCCGACAGCGCGGCGGCGCGACGAAACAGGCGCATGCACAAGTCCTCCAGGATGGTCAGGGGTCCCGCGGAACGGTTCCAGCCTAGGGCTCCGCGTGCAGGCGGACTCCATCGGGACGTCATGGAGTTGTGCCGGTTCTGTCAGAAGGGCCCTTGGAACCGGCAAGGTCCCTTTTCGCAACATTCCCCGGCTCCCATCTTCGGCCGTGGCCATGCCCATGCTCACCCGCCGGCAGCTGCGCGGATGGCTGCTGCTCCTCCTCACCCTGGTCGCGGTCGGCCTGACCGTGGGCCTCGCCGTCGAGGCCCGCATCGCCACCGACCGGCACCGGGCCGCCGCCGAGGCGGGCCTCAGGGACCGCGCCGAATTCGCGGCGCTCACCTTCCGGCAGCTGTTCATCGCGCGTGCGTGGGCGGCGGTCCTGCCGATCTTTCGCGCGATCGACCACGGGCGCGGAGTGAACCCGCGAGTGCCGCTGGCGCCGCTGGGTGTGCTGCGCACCGCCGCGGAGCAGGTCGCGCGCTGCGGCGAATGTGGCCCGATTCTCCGGCCGGTCTATTTCTTCCGGCTGCTCCGCCCGGGCGACTCGGTCGAAGTGGACGGCCCGCCGTTGGCCCCGGCGCGCCGGGCCGAGCTGGTGGCGCGGATCGATGGCATGCCGTTGCGACGCGACTGGCGGGAGTGGGACTACGCCACCGTATCCGACACCCTCGGCCCGGCGCCCGCCATGGTCTTCCTCACCGAGCCGCGCGATTCGGGGGGTCGGCCGCTCGCGGTCTACGGCTTCGCGGTCTCCCTCGACGAGGTCGCGGGCGTCCTCATGCGGCCCCCGCTGGAGGCGTTCCCGCTCCTCCCGCAGGCCCCACCCCACCGCCTGCCCAACGACTCGCTCCTCGCCGTCACCGTCATGCGACCCGACGGCCGCACCGCGATCGAGCTCTCCCCCCGGCGGCTGCCCGATACGTACATCTCGAGCATCCCGGGCAGCCGGTTCCTGGACAACTGGACTATCCGGGTGCGACTCGATCCGGCGGTCGCGCCGGGACTGCTGGTCGGTGGCGTGCCGCCGGCGCGCACCCCGCTGCTCACGGCGCTGGTCGCGATGGCAGTCCTGCTGATCCTGGCGACGGCCGCGGTGGCCTGGCGGGCGCTCGAGCTGGCGGAGCTCCGCGCCGAGTTCGTGGCCAGCGTCTCGCACGAGCTGCGCACGCCGCTGGCCCAGATCCTCCTCTTCGGCGAGTCGCTCACTCTGGGCACCATGCGCACCCGTCGCGACGTGCGCGTCGCCGGCGGGATCATCGTGGGCGAGGCGCGCCGCCTCCTCCGGCTGGTGGACAACGTGCTCCTCTTCGGCAGGGAGGGCCGCCACCCCGGCGTACGGATGAAGGAAGAGGCGCTGGCGCCGCTGGTGCGGGACGTGGTGGCCGGGTTCGCGCCGGTCGCGGCGGCGGTGGAGACGCGGCTCGCGACGGTGCGGCTGGACGACGTGGCCGCGCCGGTGGACGACGAGGCCATCCGCCAGGTGCTACTCAACCTGCTGGACAACGCGGTGAAGTACGGTCCCCGCGGCCAGACCGTCTCCCTCGGCCTCGCGCTGGCCGACGGGCGGACCCGGCTCTGGGTCGAAGACGAGGGACCGGGAATCCCGCCGGGCGACCGCGCGCGAGTGTGGCGTCCCTTCGTGCGGCTCGCGCGGGACGTGGACCGGCAGGCCGCGGGCAGCGGCATCGGTCTCTCGCTGGTGCGGGAGATCGTGACGCGGCATCGAGGGACGGCGACGATCGAGGGGACGCCGGCGGGGGGGACGCGGGTGGTGGTGGAGTTGCCGGAGGGACGCTGGGGCGCAGAGGCGCAGGGGCGCGAGGGCGCAGGGGGCGCAGGGGGCACAGGAGACGGTTCAGCCGTGGGGGTGACGTGCGGATCCTGATCATCGAGGACAATCGGAACCTGGTGCTCGGCCTGCGGCACAACCTCGAGCTGGATGGGCACCGGGTGGACGCGGCGTTCAGCGGAGCGACGGGGCTGGATCGGGCACGGGTGCGGGAGGCGGACCTGATCATCCTCGACCTGATGATCCCGCGACCCGACGGCTTCCAGATCCTGCGCACGCTCAGGGAAGAAGGCGTGGAGACGCCGGTCATCGTGCTCACCGCGCGCGGGACCGAGGAGGACAAGGTCCGCGGTCTCCGGCTCGGCGCCGACGACTACGTCACCAAGCCGTTCGGCCTGCTCGAGCTGATGGCCCGGGTGGACACGATCCGCCGGCGGATCCGGCTCTCGAGCGGAGCCCGCGAGCCAAGCCGCGATACGGCGCCGCTCGTGATCGGCGACATCCGGGTCGAGCCGGCCACCCGCACCGTCACCCGGGCCGACGAACCGGTCCCGCTCCGGCCCAAGGAGTTCGAGCTCCTGCTGGCGCTGGCCCGGCGCGACGGCGAGGTGGTCTCGCGCTACGAGCTGCTGGAGGAGGTGTGGGGCTACGGGGCCGACGTGGTGAGCCGGACGGTGGACACGCACATCGGCCAGCTCCGGGCCAAGCTGGAGCGGAACCCGGCGGCGCCGAGGCTGATCCTGACCGTGCGGAAGAGCGGGTACCGGCTGCAGCGGCCGCTTGAAACCGGCTTGATGCCGGAACGACAGTATTCTTCAGGATGACCATGCGTACGCCGGTCCCCGTGCTCCGCGAGCGGCGGGTGAGTCCCGCCCGGGTCACCCTGGTGGCGCTCGGCCTCGTCCCGGCCGGCGCGGTGGCGGGATTCGTGGCCGGCGCGCTGGGGGTCAGCATCTGGGTGGGAGTGACGGAGGGCGTCGCCCACGCGATCGACCCGGCCACCTGGCTCGTCGCCGGCTCCGTCGGCGCCGGGCTCGGGGCGGTGCTCCTGCCGCTTGCCGGGTTCACCGTCCTGCGCCGGGCGCCGCTCGGCAAGGTGCTGCTGGAGACCATCCTCGGCACCGCGCTCGGCGGGGCGATCGGGGCGGTGCTGTCGCCGTTCGGGGCGGGGTGGTTTACGGGAGCGCTGGCGGGGTTCGCGCTGTCGGTGGGGCACCTCTGGTGGAGGGCGCGGAGGCGCTGAGGGCGCAGGGGGGAACCGCCCCTGCGCCCCCTGCGCCCCTGCGGCCTTACAGCTTCGCCAGCGCCTCCTTCGCCAACGCCTTCTCCAGCTCGGCCACCTGTTCGGGCGTGCTCTTGTCCGGGCCCGGCGTGACCGTGATGGTGAATGCGCGGTCGCCCTTCCGGACGCCCAGCTTGGCGTAGTGGCCGTAGCTCATGTAATAGGAGTCGTCGCCGACCCCGGCACTCTTGCCCGCCAGCGGTCCGCTGCCCGGCATGGCCTTCTGCGAATCGAAGCCCCCCGGTGGGAGGATCATCAGGGTGGCGGTGCGGGCGCCGAGGTCGAAGGTGGTGTCCGCCGAGTAGAAGCACGATGCCTTGCTGGTCCCGAGCCACGGGCGGCCGGGAAGGGACTTGATCCCCAGGACGCCGCTCACGTCCTGCGCGGTGAGCAGGCTGCACGGATCGGCGGCCTTCTGGGCGAGGAGGGGGCGGGGAAGCGCCGCGAGCGAGCCGGCGAGTGCCAGGCAGGTAGCGACCGTGACGCTGCGCATAAGGACTTCTCGGTCCAGCGCCCGGGAGGCAGAGGACAACTGGCTGGGGCGGCCGACCGCGCCCGGGCGCCGAGGCGAGTCGGCCGGCCAGTCTGGGTGAGAAACGCTCCAAATTTCGCCGCGGGGGTCGGGCCGTCAAGTCAGTGGAGGGCGCAGAGACGCAGGGGCGCAGGGCGCCGTTGGTCCCCGACGTCCTCTCCTCCCGTCCGGTTGCGCATGACACAGTAGACGCAAACCGAGGTGCGACATGAGCGGGATCGTCAGGACCGAACGGGTGCAAGTCGTTGTGATAGGCGCAGGTCAGGCAGGTCTTTCCGTCGGATATCATCTCGCCCAACGGGGCATCCAGTTCGTCATCCTGGAAGCAAGAGAACGAATCGGGGACAGCTGGCGCGAGCGTTGGGACTCACTCCGGCTCTTCACTACTGGCCGTCTGGACGGCCTCGATGGCATGCCCTTCCCCGCTCCCGGACACCGATTCCCCACCAAAGACGAGATGGCGGCCTACCTCGAGGCCTACGCGACGCGCTTCCGGCTGCCGGTCCGGACCGGGGTTCGCGTCACCGGCCTGACGCGGCGGGGCGACCGCTACCTCGTCTCGGCGGGCGACCTGTGCTTCGAGGCCGACCACGTCGTGGTGGCGATGGCGACCTACCAGGAGCCCCGGATTCCGGCGTTCGCCGCCGAGCTGGCGCCGGAGATCCGGCAGCTCCACTCGCGCGAGTACCGGCGGCCGGGGCAGCTCCAGCCGGGCGGTGTCCTGGTGGTGGGAGCGGGCAACTCCGGCGCGGAGATCGCGCTCGAGGCGGTGCGCGCGGGGCACGAGACCTGGCTCTCGGGCCGAGATACCGGGAAGGTGCCGTTCCGGATCGACACCGTGCTGTCGCGCTACGTACTCCAGCCGCTGCTGCTCCGGGTCATCTTCCACCGGCTGCTGACGGTGGACACGCCGATGGGGCGGAAGGCGCGGCCCAAGATCATCTCCTCCGGCGGGCCGCTCATCCGGACCAAGCCCAAGGACCTCCTCGCTGCCGGCGTGCGGCGGGTGCCCCGGACCGCCGGCATCAAGGACGGCCGGCCGGTGCTGGAGGACGGCACCGTGCTCGATGTGACGAACGTCGTCTGGTGCACCGGCTTCCACCCCGGATTCTCCTGGATCGACCTCCCGGTGCTCGACGAGCACGGCGAGCCGAAGCACGAGCGCGGGCTGCTGCCGCAGGAGCCGGGGCTCTCGTTCGTCGGGCTGCACTTCCTCTACTCGATGTCGTCCACGATGATCCACGGGGTGGGACGGGACGCGGAGCGGATCGCGGAGGCGGTCGAGCAGCGGCTGATGGCGCGGGCACGCCGGCGCCAGCCGACGCCTGTCGCGGCGGCCTGAC
>DATCWW010000123.1:0-12890 GCA_036566145.1 Gemmatimonadales bacterium | reverse complement strand
GAGGGCGAGCTGGACCACGATGTCCTGCTGCTCACCGAGCACCCGCCGGTCGTCACGCTGGGCCGTGGCACCCGGACCACCAGCCTGCCCTATCCGGCGGCCCTCCTGGAGCGGCGCGGAGCCGAGGTCTTCGAGGTCGAGCGTGGCGGGGACGTGACTTTCCACGGGCCGGGGCAGCTGGTCGGGTATCCGATCGTAGACCTGACCGGCCATCGGCGCGACCTGCACTGGTATCTGCGGCGGCTGGAGGACACGCTGATCTCGGCGATCGAGCGGCTGGGTGTGCCCGCGGGCCGGACGCCGGGGCTCACCGGCGTGTGGACCGCGGGCCGCAAGATCGCGAGTATCGGCATCCACGTGAAGCAATGGGTGACGCTGCACGGCTTCGCCCTCAACGTGACGACCGACCTCTCCTGGTTCGATCTCATCGTGCCGTGCGGCATCGAGCAGGTGGTGATGACCAGCCTGGCGGAAGAGCTCCTGCGGGAGGACCACCCAGCGCTCGAGCGCGAGGCCCGCCAGGCGGTGATGGAGGCGTTCGCCGAGGTCTTCGGCTACGAGCTGGTCGTTCCAGCGCCGACGCCGTGACCGCGCGGGTCGACGTGCGCACCGAGGAGGCGCGCCGGCTCCCGCCGGGGCAGATCGTGACCCGGAAATGGCCGGTGCTGCACTACGGCACCGTCCCGGCCTTCGACGCGGCGACCTGGCGCTTCCGGATCAGCGGGCAGGTGGATCGACCGCTGGAGCTCACCTGGGCCGAGCTGCAGGTGCTGCCCCGGCAGGAAACCCTCTGCGACATCCACTGTGTGACGCGCTGGTCCCGGTACGACAATCTGTTCGCCGGGGTGCCGGTGCGGGCGCTGCTGGAGCGCGCCGGGGTGCGGCCTGCGGCCCGCTTCGCGCTGGTGCAGGCGGAGCACGGCTTCACCACGAACCTGCCGCTCGAGGACCTCGACCGTCCGGAGAACCTGCTGGCGCTGAGCCACAACGGCGAGGCCCTGACGCCGGAGCACGGCGGGCCGGTCCGCCTCCTGGTGCCGCACCTCTACTTCTGGAAGAGCGCCAAGTGGGTGCGCGGCTTCGAGCTGCTGGAGGAGGATTACCCCGGCTTCTGGGAGCAGAACGGCTATCACATGCGCGGCGATCCCTGGCGGGAGGAACGCTACGGGCGCCCCGACCCGGTCCGGATGCGCCGAGGTCCGCGGTGAGGGCGCTTGCCTTTCCCGACCGACCCGTTTTTCCTGTCTAGCATGCCCGAATCGCCCCGCCACCCCTCCCCCGAAGCCCAGGCGGATTTGCGCGTCAAGGAGATCATGCGGGCCGCGGACAGCTGGGCGCGGGAGGCTCCCCGCGCGCTGATGCCGGCGATTCGGGCCGTCTGTGTCCGCCTGGCGGAGATGGTGGCGGACCAGCGCCACTACCTTGCCCCCCTGCCTGAGCCACAGGAGTCCGAGCGGAGGACGGTCCTGACCCTGGTGGCCGACCGACTCCGATCCAAGCCGGTGGTCGAGGGGCTGGAGTCGCACCTGAAGGGATTGGAAGAAATGGAGCTCCGCTCGACCGGGTCCTGGGCGGTGGTCGCCTCGGCCCAGAACGAGTGGAGCTCCACGGCTATCCGGTACCTGGAGGAATGCGCCGCCCGGCTGCCGGCCGACGAGCGGCCGGATCCCTACTGGGCCGACGATGTGGTGGCGGGGATCATCGCCTCGGCCCGCGCGCTGATCGGAGTGGACGAGCTGCACGCCCGAACCGAGCGGTATTCCGGCCCGATGAAGCGGGTGAACCCCGAGGAGGACGAGATCTAGCCGCTCAGGCCGGCTGGGGCGCCTCCTGCTCCTCGCCGGCCTTGCCCGCCTCGGCCTCGACCGCCGGTTCCTCCCCTGCCCCGGCCTCGATCCTGCTGCTCCCTCTTTCCGCGAACATCTCCAGGAACCGCCCGAAGATCTGGATGCCGTTCCAGAGCTGGGCCAGATCCAGCTTCTCGTTCGGGGAATGCAGTCCGTCGTCGGGCAGCCCGATGCCGGTGACCACCACGGGGGCGCCAGCGGCCCCGAGCTCCGGCACGATCGGGATGGAGCCGCCCGACCGGACCGTGACCGCGCCCCGGCCTACGACGCTCTCGAACGCCTCGTTCATGATCTGGAACACCGGCGCGCTGACGTCTACCTGGACCGGATCACCGCCATGGAGCAGCGTGACCTTCACGTCGGCCCACTTGGGGGCCAGCTTCGCCACCGCCCGCTCCAGCTGCCGGCCGACCTTCTCGTAGCGCTGTCCCGGCACCAGCCGGATGCTCACCTTGGCGGTGGCCTGCGCCGGAATCACGGTCTTGGCCCCCTCGCCCACGAAGCCGCCCCGGATGCCGTGAATCTCGAAGGTGGGAAGCGCCCAGGTGCGCTCGAACACCGAGTAGTCCTTGAGCCCGGTGAGGGCCTTGGCAGTGACCTCGTCGCGGAGGTATGCCTCCTTGTCGAACGGCAGCTTGCGCCAGGCCTTCAGCTCCGCCTTGGAGGGAGGCTCGACCGCCTTGTAGAGCTTGGGGATCCTGATCTCGCCGTCCTCGTCCTTGAGCTCCGCGAGGATGCGGACCAGGGTCTCGATCGCGTTGGGGGCGACGCCGCCATAGGTTCCGGAGTGCAGGTCCCGCTGCAGCGTGCGGACCGAGATCTCGGCGTAGCAGATCCCGCGAAGCGCGGTGTACACCGCGGGAATCCCGGGCTCGTAGAACGACGAGTCGCTCACCAGCACCGCATCCACCTTGGCCCGCTCGGGCTCGCTCCGCAGCAGGTCGGAGACCACTCGCCCGCCGGACTCCTCCTCACCCTCGAACATGAAGCGCACGTTGAGCGGGGGCCGTCGGTCGGCGTCGAGCACCGCCTCATAGGCCTTGAGCAGGCAGAAGGTCTGCCCCTTGCTGTCGTCTGCCCCTCGCGCATAGATCCGGCCATCTCGGACCGTGGGCTCGAACGGCGGGCTGTCCCACTCCTCGAGCGGGTCGGGGGGCTGAACGTCGTAGTGTCCGTAGAGGAGCAGGGTCGGGCGCCCGGGCACGTACGGGCTCTCGGCCCAGACCACTGGGTGGCCGTCGCCTTCCACCAGCGTCACCAGCGGGCAGCCGAGCCGGGTCAGCTCGGCCCGCAGCCATTCGGCCGCCCTGCGGCAGTCCTCGGCATGCTCGGGCAGCGAGCTCACGCTCGGAATGCGGAGCAACTCGAACAGCTCTTCGAGCAGGCGCGGCTGCTCACGATCGACGAAGGTGGTATCCATGAGTCGGTTCCTGGTGCGCGTGATGGGCCCGGCGATGAAGACAGGAAAGCTACATCCGAATCGAGCCCTCGCGAGGGCGCACCGGTGACCCAACTCACGGCATCGGATATACCCCGGGGCTAAGGTCCCGGAGACGATGGAGATAACCCGCGCCGCCGAGGGCGGCGCGCTTACTTATGAGGGAGGATGGACCGTCATGAAGCGAATTCTGACCGCCTGCCTGAGCCTGGGCGCCGCCCTGGCGTTCGCGGCAACGGCCGAGGCGCAAGACACCACGCAGACCGGGGCCGCCCCCATGCCCGAGGACAGCGCCCCGACGGGGCAGGCGCAGGGCGATACCCTGGGCGGCGACAGCACCCGATCGGGGTACACGGTGGACAGCACCGCCCAACAGAATGCGCCCGGCTACCGGGGGACCACGACCGACTCGGTGAGCGACAGCACCTACCCCGGAGCGAGCAACGGCAGTGGCGCCGCGCCGGCGCCGACCGGTAGCTCTTCCACCGGCGTCGCGCCCGACACCACCCTGCCGGGAGACCAGAATCCGCGCCAGCCGGAAGGCCAGGAGGAGCGGATCCATTCCGACAGCGCCGGGGCCGATTCGTCGTCCTCCTGAGCGGCCGCCGATCCGAGCACAACAAGACGCCCCGGACTCACCGGGGCGTCGTCGTATCTCCCACCGCCTGCCTCAATCGAGCGAAGGCGCTGTCGCCCTCCGCGCCCTGCATCAGCGTGTCGAGCGCGCTCACACTGACGCCCACATCGTGGCCATGCTCATCGAACCAGCGGTCGAAGAGGTCGAGCCTGGTGCGGTACAGCGTGGCCCCGATCAAACGGGCGTTGTTCACCGGCCGTTCGGGCAGCTTGCCGATCTTGTACGAGCGGAACCGCGCCCCGACGGGACCCTGCAGCTGCTCCCGGGCCCACGCGCCCGCCGCAACGCGGCCGGCATCCAGCGCCGCGGAGTCGGGCTTGGTGGCGTACAGCGTGTCCAGCCGCGCGATCAGCTCGGCGTAGAACTCGCCGAGGACCATCTCGTCGTGCAGCCGGTCGGCGGCCTGCCGGGCGAGACCGGAGTCCCCCCGGACGGCAAAGAACGACTCGGCCGAGCGGTAGCCCACGAACTGGGCGAAGCTCTCGTTGAACGGGGTGGCGCTCTTCACGTACAGCGTATTGTGGGCGATCTCGTGGAAGACGGTGGCGGCCAGCTCGACCGAATCCCGGGTGAGCGCGGTGGAGAGGAGCGGGTCGTTGAACCAGCCCAGAGTGGAGAACGCCGACGAGGGGCGCAGGTAGACGTCGTAGCCGCGCGCGGCCAGGCGGTCGGACTCCCGGCGTGCCGCGTCGAAATCGAAGAAGCCCTTGTAAGGGATGCTGCCCACGATCGGATACTTCCAGGTGTGGGGGCAGATGCAGTCCCTGGGCGCCGCCTGCAGCACCAGCAGCAGGGTGTCCCGCCCCACATCGGAGTACGTGGTGTAGGTCTCCTTGGCCTCGAGCCCGAGCTTCGCCGCATAGTCCCGGCTCGCCACCACCAGGCCGAGGAGCGGGCGGACGCCGGGGTCGGTGGCCGGATCGGCCGCCAGCCGGGCGATCGGCTCCCGGGACTGGAGGATGCGCGTCTCCTCCATGCCCGCCCGGGTGAGGTAGCGCACGTTCTCGCTGGCGAGGTAGGCGGTGCCGTACCCCGCGAACAAGGTGGCGACGACGACGAGGAAGACCATGCCTCTCACCGGATCCGCAGCACCGCCACGCGCGCCGCCGCGCTCGCCGGCAGCACCGTAGTGCCGTCGCTCCGGGTGATCTTGAAATCGAGCGCCGGGTCGCCCGGCGCCTGCTCGATCAGCACGTGCTTGCCCGAGCCGGCGAGCAGGCTGCCGGCCGTCTCGTAGGCGCCGGAGGTCACGTCAGGGTCGAGGGGATACTCCCGCTGGAACACGCCGGGTTTCTGCTGGTGGAACGAGGCCCAGAATGCCCGGAACGGCCAGCTGGTGTAGGCGATGCGGTCGTCCGCCGGGGTGAACCCCGGCAGATCGTCGGCGTAGTTGGCGAGATGAAACTCGGTGATCAGCGCGGGGAATTCCTCCCCGGTGACGGCCTCGACGTTCGCGGCGCCGGTGCGGTTGGTCTGGACCAGCTTCCGCGTGAGATCGGTCGCCAGGGGCTGCGTGCCGGAGAAGTGGTCGCCCAGCCAGCGCACGAACAGCCAGGTGCCCCCGTACTCCGTCAGCGGCAAGGGCGGCGTGGCCGGGCCGATCAGGTAGTTCTCCTCCAGCGAGAACAGGAAGTCGTAGGCGTTGGAGAAGTCCCCGATGCCGAACTGGGTGAGGCAGTCGTTGTCGACGCAGCGGGCATCGGGGACCTGCCGCGCTCCCAACTCTTCCGCGTACCCCGAGAGGCCCTCGTTGAGCCAGGTGTCCTCGGCGTCGCCGTTTCGCACCAGCACGTGCTGGTTGAAGCTGATCATGTGCTGGAACTCATGGATGAACACGCCGGGCAGGAGCTCTACGGCCCGGGCCTTGTCCACCGAGCACGCCGGGTCGGGCGTGAGCCCATAGAAGACCTCGGCGCCGTTCGATCCCACCTCGCCTTCGAACAGGTCGAGCGCGAAGAAGAAGCCCACCACCACCTGCCCGTTGGTGCAGCCCGCGAGCCGGGTCACCTGGTCGGTCAGGAGCACGAGCACCTGGCCGTCGCCGTCCACGTCGGACTCACGGCCGAACGCGGTGGTATCGATCGGGTAGAGCTCATCGTCGAACAGGCTCCCGATCTGGTCGATGTCGTTCTGGTCATACCCGCCCGTGGTCGGCGAGGCGTCGTCGAGGTAGATGACCACCTTCTGCCCCACGTGCTTGACCGTGCCGGTCACACTCACGAAATCGTCGGCCGAGGTGCCGCTGGCGTCGGCCGACTTGAGCACCGAGAAGGTGCGCTTGTCCCCCAGGCTGGGGACCACCTTGGCGTTGATCCGCGCCGACCCCGCAACCCGGACGGGGTGGGGCTCCCGCGCCAGGCGCTGTTCCAGGCTCCGCATCCGGCCGTGAAAGCGCTGCGCCCGGGTGGGACCCACGGCGGCCTCCACCCGGGGCCGGGAGCGGACCGCGGCCGTGGGCAGCTGGCCCTCGGCCGACCCGACGAGCCGGTACGGCGTCGAGGTACCGGTGTTCGACTCGGTCGGGGCGCCGGATATGGCCAGGTAGAGGTATTCGGCCCCGGCGCTCCCGGCCGCCGGAATGCGTACGCAGGCCACTTCGGAGGGGTCCTGGGTGACGAACTCCCCGGCAGCGAGCTGGACCGGGTCGGTCTGGTCGCAATCCACCACCGGGCCGTCAGGGCCGGAACCCCCGTCGCCCCCGCAGGCAAGGGCCAGGGGGACCATGAGCGGCAGGAACCGGGTGGCGGCGGTGGTGGCGCGATGGCTGAGCACTTGGGCTCCGAGGGCGGAGGTCCTGGGGGTGGGCAACCGGAGCAAGATAAGGAGCCACAACGGCTTTTGACAATCGTCGGAGGGGCCGATAGCTTCTCGGCGTGTCCGAGAACAACTGGTGGTCGGCGGTCCGGTTCGGGGCCGACGGATTGGTCCCGGTGGTGGCCCAGGAGCGCCGGTCGGGTGACGTCCTGATGCTGGCCTATGCCGATAGGGACGCGCTCGCGCGTACCCTCAGCACGGGGGAGGCCCACTACTACAGCCGCTCCCGCCGCGCCCCCTGGCGCAAGGGGGAAACCTCCGGGCACGTGCAGCGGGTGGTCGAGGTCCGGCTCGACTGCGACGGCGATGCGGTACTCTATCGGGTGGAGCAGACGGGCCCGGCGTGCCACACCGGCGAGCGGACCTGCTTCAGCAGCGTGCTCATAGACGACCAGCCGGATCCGCTGCCCGGGGCGGATCCGGGCGGCCACCCGCTGAGCCGGCTTGCCGCCACCATCGCGCGCCGGGCCCGGGAGCGGCCCGATGGCTCCTATACCGTGAAGCTGCTCGACCGCGGGGTCGCCAAGATCGCCCAGAAGGTCGGCGAGGAGGCGGTCGAGACGGTGGTCGCGGCCACCGCCGAAGACGGGCCCCGCCTCGCCGCCGAGACGGCCGACCTGCTGTACCATCTCCTGGTCCTGCTCCAGATGCGCGGCGTGCCGCTGGAGCAGGTGTGGAGCGAGCTGGAGCGGCGGGAGCGATAGTATGCCCTTCGTCCATCTCCACACACACAGCGAATACTCCCTCCTCGACGGGGCCAACCGGATTCCCGAGCTGGTCGCCCACGTGAAGAAGCTGGGCATGGACAGCCTGGCCGTGACCGACCACGGCAACATGCACGCTGCCTGGAGCTTCTACGAAGAGGCCAAGGCCCAGAAGATCCGCCCGATCCTCGGCTTCGAGGCCTACCTCGCCTACGGGCCGCGGCAGGCCCGGGAAAAGCCGAGCTGGGCACCCGCGGCGTACAGTCACCTCGTGCTGCTGGCCAAGAACCGCACCGGGTACAAGAACCTGGTCCGCCTCACCTCGATCGGGTACACCGAGGGGTTCTACCGCCGGCCCCGGATCGACAAGGAAGCCCTCGCCGCGCATTCCGAGGGCATCGTCGGGCTGGCTGCCTGCCTGTCGGGGGAGATCGCGCACGCGCTCCGGGCCGGCAAGTACGAGGAGGCCAAGGCGAGCGCGGAGTGGTTCGCCCGGGTATTCGGCCCGGACGGTTTCTGGCTCGAGATCCAGCAGCACGGGATCGCGGAGGAGCGGCGGGTCACCGAAGGGATGCTGCGCCTGGGGGCCGAGCTGGGACTCGGGGTGGTGGCGACGAACGATGCCCACTATCTCCGCCGCGAGGACGCCGAATCCCACGACGTGCTGCTCGCGATCGGCACGGGCAGCGACCTCGACGATCCCAAGCGCTTCCGCTTTACCGGACAGGAATCGTACGTCAAGTCCGAAGCGGAGATGAAGGCGCTCTTCCCCGACCATCTCGAGACCCTGGCGAACACCGCGCGGGTCGCGGACCTGGTCGAGTTCGACTTCGAGAAGCGCTACTTCCTCCCCAGCTTCCCCCGCCCCGCCGAGTATGCCACCGACGAGGCGCTGCTGGAGCACCTCGCGCGGGCGGGAGCCGAGCGTCGCTACGGCACCCCGCTGCCGCCGGCGGTGGAAGAACGGCTGGCCTACGAGCTGGGCGTCATCAACAAGGCCGGCTACGCCGGGTACTTCCTGATCGTGCAGGACTTCATCGCGGCCGCCCGGGAGCGGGGGATCCCGGTCGGCCCCGGCCGGGGCTCGGCCGCCGGCTCGATCGTGGCGTACGCGCTCGGGATCACCAATGTCTGTCCGCTGACTTTCGACCTCCTGTTCGAGCGGTTCCTGAATCCCGAGCGGGTATCCATGCCGGACATCGACGTCGACTTCTGCTTCGAGCGTCGGGGCGAGGTGATCGAGTACGTGCGGCAACGCTACGGCCGCGCCAGCGTCGGACAGATCGTCACCTTCGGCACCATGAAGGCGCGCGCGGCGCTCAAGGATGTGGCCCGGGTCCTCCGGATCCCGCCGGGCGAGGCCGACCGCCTCACCAAGCTGGTGCCGTCGGGGCCGGCGTACAGCCTGACCATTCCGGAGGCCGCCGCCAAGGTCGACGAGCTCAAGGACCTGATCCGGCAGAACCCCGCCTATCACCGGCTGATTCAGCTGAGCGCCCGGATCGAAGGGATCTCCCGGCACATGTCGGTGCACGCGGCCGGCGTGGTGATCGCCCCGGGGCCGCTGGCCGAGTACGTGCCGGTGTGCACCGCGCCCACCAAGGGCGCCGGGGCCGCCGCCGACGGCGAGGACGCCATCATCACGCAGTACGAGATGGGCGCGCTGGAGAAGGTCGGCATGCTCAAGATGGACATGCTCGGCCTCAAGACCCTCACCGTGATCCACGACGCGGTGCGCATGATCGCCGAGCGGCACGGCACCACGCCGGACATGGACGCCCTCGGGTTCGACGACCCCGCGGTGTACGAGCTGCTGCGGCAGGGGCGCACCGGCGGGATTTTCCAGTTCGAGTCGGCGCTCGCCACCGAGACGCTCCGGGCCATGCGCTGCGACCGCTTCGACGACCTGGTGGCCAGCAACGCCCTGCTGCGGCCGGGACCGCTCGACGCGGGGATGCACACGGTGTTCATCCGCCGCAAGCTGGGCCAGGAGAAGGTCTCGTACCCCCACCCCGCCCTGCGGGAGGTGCTGGAGCCGACCTACGGCGTCATCACCTACCAGGAGCAGGTGATGCGGATCGCGAACGTGCTGGCCGGGTTCAGCCTGGCCGAAGCCGACGTGCTCCGGAAGGCGGTGGGCAAGAAGGACCAGGAGCTGGCCAACCAGGAGGTCGCCAAGTTCGTCGAGCGGGCGATCGCCCAGGGACACCCGCGCGGGGTGATCGAGGAGCTGGGGCGGCAGATCGTCACCTTCGGCCGGTACGGCTTCAACAAGTCGCACTCGGTGGCGTACTCGGTCCTGAGCTACCAGACGGCGTGGCTCAAGGCCCACTACCCGGCGGAGTTCATGGCCGCGCTTCTCTCCTCCGAAATCGGCAACACCGACAAGGTGGTGCAATACATCAACGAGGCCCGGGAGCTGGATCTGGAGATCCTGCCGCCGGACGTGAACGAGTCGGGGTTCAAGTTCACCGTGGTGGGCGACCGGCGGATCCGCTTCGGCCTGGGGGCGGTGCGGAACGTGGGCGAGGGCGCGATCGACTCGATCATCGCGGGGCGCGCGGAGGGGCCCTACGCGACGGTCTCCGAGCTGGTCGAGCGGATCGACCTCCGCCTCTGCAACAAGCGGGTGCTGGAGTCGCTGGTCGCCGCCGGCGCCTGCGACGGCCTGGGCGGGCATCGCAAGCAGCTGATCGAGGCGCTCGAGCCCGCGCTGGCCGAGGCGCAGCTGCTCCAGGCCGATCGCGACGCGGGCCAGGAGTCGCTGTTCGGCGACGCCCTGGGCGGCACGGCGCCGCGGGGCCCGCTGGTGCTGCCGGACGTGCCTCCCTGGACCGAGGCCGAGCGGCTGGCGCGGGAGAAGGAGGTGCTCGGCTTCTTCATCTCCGGGCACCCGCTGGGCCGCTACCGCGACGAGGTCGAGCTGTTCGGTACCCGGACCACTGCGACGCTGGGGACCTGGAGCGAGCACCCGGTGACGGTCGGCGCGGTGGTCACCGCGGTGAAGCGGCAGATCAGCAAGAAGACCGGGAAGGAATACGCCCGGCTGGTGCTGGAGGACTTCCACGGCACGGCGGAGGCGATCGTCTTTCCCGACGCCTGGGCCAAGCTCAACCAGACCGTGACGCCCGACAGCGCGCTGCTGCTGACCGGCGGCTACAGCGATCGCGACCGGGGCGAGGATCACGCCCCTTTCATCGTCGAGTCGGCGAGGCCGCTGGACGAGCTCAAGGGCAGCGGGGCGGTGGCACTGAGCCTCAGGTGGGGGGCGCCCACCGCCCCGACCCCGGACATCCTGAAGCAGGCCGCCGCGCTCTGCTCGGCGCACCCGGGGCCCACGCCGCTCTATATTGAGTGGAGCGATGGCAACGGCGAGGCGGTCCGGCTCCGCTCCCGGCGGGTGCGGGTCGCGGCGGAGGAGGATCTCGTCCGGGCGCTGCGCGACCTCCTGGGCACCGATTCCGTTCACTACGTGAAGGCGGGCTGACCCCGATGGCCTCAGCGTATACGCTGGAATTCGAAAAGCCGCTGCTCGAGCTGGAGCGGCAGATCGAAGACCTGAAGCGGATCGGCACCGAGCGCCAGATCGACGTCGAGGGGGAGCTGGCGGGGCTGCAGGGGAAGCTCGAGTCGCTCCGGGCGGAGATCTACAAGAATCTCACGCCCATCCAGCGGGTGATGGTCGCCCGCCACCCTCGCCGGCCGTACACCCTCGACTATCTCAGCACCATCTTCACCGACTTCATCGAGCTGCACGGCGACCGCCTCTACCTCGACGACCCCGCGATCGTTGGGGGGTGGGCGCGGTTGGGCGGCGTGTCGGTGATGGTGATCGGACATCAGAAGGGGCGCGACACCAAGGAAAACCTCAAGCGCAACTTCGGCATGCCGCACCCGGAGGGGTACCGCAAGGCGCTCCGGCTGATGAAGCTCGCCGCCAAATACAACGCCCCGGTCATCACCCTGATCGACACGCCGGGCGCGTACCCCGGGCTCGGCGCCGAGGAGCGGGGCCAGTCCGAGGCCCTGGCCCGGAACATCCTCGAGATGTCCATCCTGCCGGCGCCCACGGTGGCGGTGGTGATCGGCGAGGGGGGCTCGGGCGGCGCGCTGGCGCTCGGCGTGGCCGACCGGATCCTGATGCTGGAGAACTCGGTTTACTCGGTCATCTCGCCCGAGGGCTGCGCCGCGATCCTGTGGAAGGACGCCAGCCAGCGGGAGCGCGCGGCCGACGCGCTCAAGATCACCGCCGACGACCTGCTCCGGCTCAAGCTGATCGACGAGATCGTGGCCGAGCCGGTGGGCGGGGCCCAATTGGATCCCGATGCCACCGGCGAGGCGCTCCGCGAGGCCCTGATCCGCCACGTCACCGAGCTGCGGAAGCTCCGTCCCGAGAAGCTGGTACGCCGCCGCGCCGAGAAGTACGCGGCCATGGGCGTCTACTCCGAGGCCTGATGAGCCGCACGGTGGAGGTCGCCTTCAAAGGCACTCGGCGCGGCTACTACACCGCCCCGGAGAGCGGGGAGCCGCTCCGGATCGGCGAATCGGTGGTGGTGGAGGCCGAGCGCGGCCGCGACCTCGGCCGCATCACCGCCCTGGGCGAAGTCGCCGACAAGAAGTGCGGCGGCTGCTCCGGCTGCGCCACCTCGCCCGTCGCGGAGCTTGCGGCGGACGCTCCTCGGCGTGCCGTGCTGCGCCGCGCCACCTCCGAGGAGCTGCGCACGCTGAGCGAGGTCCGGCGCTCGGAGGACGACGCCCGCCGCAAGGTGGTCGAGCGGGTGCGGGTGCACAGCCTGGTGATGAAGGTGAGCGACACCGAGTGGCAGTTCGACCGGAACAAGCTCACGATCTACTTCACCGCCGAGAAACGGGTCGACTTCCGCGCCCTGGTCCGGGATCTCGCCTCCACGTTCCGCACCCGCATCGAGCTGCGCCAGATCGGCGTGCGCGACGAAGCGGCCCGCCTCTCCGGCGTGGGACGCTGCGGGCGGGAGTACTGCTGCTCCACCTGGCTCAAGGAGCTCTCGCCGGTCAACCTGGGTCTCGCCAAGGACCAGCACCTGTCCCTCAATCCCAGCCAGATCTCCGGGGGCTGCGGCCGGCTCCTCTGCTGCCTCAGGTACGAGCACGATTTCTACGTCGCCGCGCGCAAGCGATTCCCCAAGGAAGGGAAGACGCTGCGGACGGCCGCCGGGGTCGAGCGGGTCGTCGCGGTGGACATCTTCCGGGAGCGGGTATTTCTCCGGAGCGAGGAACGCGGCTCCCGGATCATCAGCCTGCTTCAGCTGCACGAGGAGGTCGAAGGCCTGGGTGATGTGCTCCTCACCGGCGAGCTGCGCGCCCGCCTGGCCGAGGAGGCCGCCGCCGCGGGGACCGAGGCGGACGGCATCGCCGAGACCGACCCCTCCACACCGGGCGGCCAACGCTCGGGACGCCGGCGTCGGCGGCGC
>DATCWW010000111.1:0-6062 GCA_036566145.1 Gemmatimonadales bacterium | reverse complement strand
CGGTGCCGCGCCAGCGCGAGCGCCACCAGGGTGCCGAGCGCCGCGGAGATCACGGTGGACACCGTGGCGACGACCAGGCTGAGCTCGAGCCCATGGATCACGTCGGCCCGCTCGAGGAGACGATGGTACCATTGGATGGTGAACCCCCGCCACTCGGCCGAAAACTTCGAGGCGTTGAAGGAGAACGCCACCAGCACCAGGATCGGCAGGTGGAGGAACCCGTAGACCAGCGCCGCGACGGCGACCAGTCCCCAGGGAGGCCTGGAGCGCACGCTCACCCCGTCCCTTCCACCGCGCGGTCACGCACCCGGAGATACACCGTGACGGCGACCAGGACGAGCGCCGTGACCACGAACGAAGCCGCCGAGCCGAACGGCCAGTTCCGAGCCGCGGCGAACTGGTTCTGGATCAGGTTGCCGATCATGAGCTGCTTCGCCCCGCCCAGCAGGTCCGAGGTCAGGAAGGAGCCCATGGCCGGGATGAAGACCAGGAAGCACCCGGCCACCACGCCGGGGAGCGAGAGCGGCAGGGTGATCCGCCGGAACCCCGCCAAGGGAGTCGCGCCGAGCGTTTCGGCCGCTTCCAGCAGCGTGGGGTCGAGCTTCTCCAGCGAGGCGTAGATCGGAAGGATCATGAACGGCAGGAAGCCGTACACCAGGCCGAGCAGCACCGCGAAGGGCGTGTAGAGCAGGGTGAGCGGGGCGTCGATCAGGCCGAGGCGCAGCAGCACGGTATTCACCAGGCCGCTGTCGCGAAGCAGGAAGATCATGGCGAAGGTGCGGACCAGAAAGCTGGTCCAGAACGGCAGCACCACCAGGAAAAGCAGCGCCGCCCGCCACCGGCCGGCCCGGGCCACGAGATACGCCACCGGATAGCCCAGCAGCAGGCATACCGCGGTGCAGACGAGCGACCAGACCAGGGTGCGCTGCAGAATGGCGAGGTAGAGCGGATCGAAGAACCGCCGATAGTGCTGCAGGGTGAATCCCGGCTGCACGCCGCCGTAGGTCCCGCGCGGCATCAGGCTGTAGGCCGCCATGATGAGCAGCGGGACCAGGAAGAAGAGCACCAGCCAGAGCATCCCCGGCCCGAGCAGGGACCAGGCCCGTGCCGCGGGGCGACGCTGCAGCCAGGCCAGGAGCCGCCGGCGCGGTCCGCTCAACCTTCCTCCAGCACCTGGCAGTCCTCCGGCAGCCATCCGACCGCGACCGCGTCGCCGCGCCGCCAGGGGAGCGGTTTGCTGAGCTGCCCCTCGTTGCGCAGCGCGACGGTCAGGTCCTCTCCGTCCGGCAGGCCGACGAGGACGTGGATCGTCTCCCCGCGATAGATCACCTCCCGCACCGCGCCGCCGAGCGAATTTTCGGCCGGTGGGACCTCGCCGGGGCGCCAAAGGTCCATCCATTCGGGTCTGACCGCGATCCGGACTTCCCCGCCCTGACGCACCGCCGGATGTTCGGGGACCCGGAACACGCCGCCGCCGGACCGGCTCACCTCCCAGTGTGCCCCGGAGCGCCGGGTGGCGGTCCCGGCCACGAAGTTGGAGGCACCGATGAACCGCGCCACGAACGCCGTCCGGGGACTCTCGTAGATCTCGGCCGGCGTGCCCAGCTGCGCGACACGTGCGTGCTCCATGACCGCGATCCGGTCGCTCATGGTGAGCGCCTCTTCCTGGTCGTGGGTGACGTATACGAATGTGGTGCCGAGCTGCTCGTTCAGCGCCTTCAGCTCGAGCTGCATCTCCTTGCGAAGCTGGAGATCGATGGCGCCGAGAGGTTCGTCCAGGAGGAGGATCTCGGGCTCCAGCACCAGGGCGCGGGCGAGGGCCACCCGCTGCCGCTGCCCGCCGGAGAGCTGGGCCGGCATCCGGCGGCGGTACGTGGCGGGGTCGAGTCGGACCATCGCCAGCGCGCGCCCGACTCGCTCGGCGATCTCGGCGGGGGGACGCCGCCGCTGCTCCAGCCCGAAGGCGACGTTGCGCTCCACGTTCAGATGAGGAAAGAGGGCGTAGTTCTGGAACACCATCGCGATGCCGCGCTGGTAGGGCCGCTCGTCGTTCACCAGCCGCCCCAGGAGACGGATCTCGCCGCCGTCGGGATCCGGCTGCTCGAAGCCGGCGAGCAGGCGCAGGGTAGTGGTCTTCCCGCATCCCGAGGGCCCGAGGATGGAGAAGAACTCGCCCCGGCGGATCTCCAGTGAGACACCGTTGACGGCCGTGACCTCGCCGAAGGTCTTGGACACGCGGGTCAACTGGACGACGGGTGGCGAGGGTGGAGGGGGAGCGGCCACGCGGGGCGTTCCTCGCAGGACGGACGATGGCGGGTGGGCGGTGTCGGAACGTACGCGGCGCCGTCAGGCCTGTCGAGAGCCGACGGCGTTGCGTCGCCCGAGGATTCCGCGTTTGTTTCGCGCATGCAAGCCCCGGTACCGGCTACCGCCGCGGAGGAGCTGCACGCGGCCCTGCTGCAGGCCGGGCTCACGGCGGCGCTCGCAGCCCTCTGCGCCTTCCTGTACCACCGCTATCACAAGCCGTACTTCGCCTGGTGGGCGGCCGCCTGGGCGCTCTACGTGGTCCGGATCGGCGCCATCACCAGCTTCCTCCTCTCCGGCAGCTGGATCTGGCTCTACTGGCACCAGGTGGTGACCGGGTGGACCGCGCTGGCCCTGCTCTACGCCGCGCTGGTCTTCGCCCAGGGCGTCCGGTGGCGGCCCTGGTATCTCGCCCTGGTGCTCTTTCCTCCAGCCTGGTCCTATGTCGCCATCTATCGGCTCGACCAGTTCCTCTGGGCAGCGGGTCCGGCGGTGTTGTTCCTGAGCCTCGCCACCCTGGGAACCGGCTGGGCATTCATCCGCTACCGGCGACGGGTGGATTCCAGCGGCGCGACCCTGCTGGCGGTGGCGTTCGTGCTCTGGGGGCTGCACCACCTCGACTACCCGTTCCTCCGTGCCCGCGGCGCCTGGACGCCATGGGGCTACTACCTCGACATCGTCTTCAGCCTGGCGATCGGCGCCGGGATCCTCCTCCTGGTGGTGGACGATCAGCGACGGGGACTGGGCGCGCTCAGCGCGCTCTCGGGCGATCTCCAGCGGGCGGGCCGGGAGGAGGACGTGCTGGACGCCCTGCTCTCGCGTCCGCTCACCCTGCCGGCGGTCCGCGGCACCGCGCTGTTTCTGGTCCAGGAGGGTCGCCCGGGGTTCGTGCGCGGGGCCGGCGTCTGCGCCGGTGGGACGGAGCCGGACGCCAAGGGGAACGCGGTGCTCGCCCGCGCGCTCGCCACCGGCCGGCCCCAGGTGAGCGACGCCTGGAGCGGGGCGGGCGCGGGCGCCTACCCCTACGCGGCCGTACTCCCGCTCCTCCGCGAACAGGCCCCCATCGGGGCGCTGGTGCTGGTGAGTGAAGCGCGCGACCCGTTCACCGCGCTGGACGACGCGTTCCTGGTGGCACTGGGCCAGCAAGTCGGCTCCGCGCTGGCGCAGACCGATCTGTACCGCCGGCTGGCGACCCGCACCGGGGAGCTGACCCGGCTCTCCGCCCGCATGGTGCAACAGCACGAGGCCGAGCGCCGCCGGCTCTCCCGCGAGCTCCACGACGAGACCGCGCAGGTCTTCTCCGCCGTCAAGATGGAGCTCGGCGTGCTCCGTGAAGGCATCGCCCCGCCGGAGCGTCCCCGGCTCGATCAGGTGCTGGCGCTGATCGACGCGGGGATCCGGACCATCCGCAACGTCACCAACGACCTCCGGCCCTCGCTGCTCGACGACCTCGGCCTCCTGCCGGCCCTGCGCTCGCTCGCCGCCGAATTTGCCGAGCGGAGCGGCGTCGATGCGACCTTCTCCGCGCCGGCGTCCCTGCCCGGCCTCTCGAGCGAGGCGGAGCTGGCTCTCTTCCGTGCGCTCCAGGAGGCGCTGGCCAACGTGGCCCGTCATGCCGAGGCGACGACCGTGGAGATCGGCCTGTCGGCGAGCGGCGGCCGCGTCCTGCTCCAGGTGCGGGACGACGGCCGCGGCTTTCCGGCCGAGCCGCTGGAGGCGTACGAGCGGAGAGGCCACATGGGTCTCGCCGGCATGCGGGAGCGCATCGGCGCGCTCGGCGGCAGCGTCCGGACGCTGCAGGCTCCGGGCGGCGGCGCGCTGGTTGAGGTCAGCGTTCCGGTGGACGGCGTGGGGCGGTCGTGAGCGACCCTGTCATCCGGGTGCTGGTGGCCGACGACCACGCCATCGTCCGGACCGGCATCCGGCATGTGCTGGAGGGAGAGCCCGGGTTCGAGGTCGTGGGCGAGGCCGCCACCGGCGCCGAAGCGCTCGCGCTCGCCGAGCGACTCCGGCCCGACGTCGCGGTGCTGGACCTCTCGATGCCGGGGGGCTCGGGCCTGTGGGTCGCCGCCGAACTCCGGCGCCTCGCGCCGGAGACCCACATCTTGATTCTCAGCATGCACGACAACACCGAGTACGTCATGGAGAGCCTGCGGGCGGGCGCCCACGGCTACCTGCTCAAGGATGCGGCAGCCACCGAGCTGCGCGGCGCCATTCGGGCCGTCCGGCGGGGAGAGTCGTTCTTCAGTCCCGCGATCGCGGGCCGGCTCGGCGCCGTGCTCCGGGGCGAGCCGGGCGAGCCCCGCTCGCCCGGGCTGGCCCAGCTCTCCGCCCGCGAGCGGCAGGTGCTGGTGGGAGTCGCCCAGGGACGGACCAACCGCGAGATCGCGCTCGAGCTGGGCATCAGCCACCGCACGGTGGAGACCCACCGCGAAAGCCTGATGCGCAAACTCGGCGTGCGCACCGTGGCCGGGCTCACCCGGCTCGCGCTCGAGGCGGGACTGATCGGACCCTGAGGTATACTTCGCTCATGAGTCGCGTGAAAACCGGAATCGTGATGATGAACCTGGGCGGGCCGGCCGATCTGACCCAGGTGGAGCCCTTCCTGCTGGAGCTGTTCGCCGATCGCGAGATCATCCAGCTCCCGTTCCAGGGATGGCTGGGACCGTTCATCGCCCGCCGCCGGACCCCCAAGGTGCAGGCCCTCTACCGCCACATCGGCGGCGGCTCCCCGATCCTGCGCTACACCGAGGCGCAAGGCCGCGGGATGGTCGAGCGGCTCGACCGGCTTTCACCGGAGACCGCACCGCACGGATTCTACGTCGCCTTCCGCTACATCACGCCCAAGAGCGAGGACGCGCTCCGCGCCATGGCGGCGGACGGCGTCGAGCGGGCGGTCGCGTTCACCCAGTATCCCCAGTTCTCCTGCGCCACCACGGGCTCGAGCCTCAACGAGCTCTGGCGCGCCGCGGGCCGCACCGGGCTGGAGCCCGCGTTCCGCTGGAGCGTGATCGATCGCTGGCCGGTGCACCCGGGCTTCATCGCGGCGATGGCGGAGACCGTCCGGGAGGGGCTGGAGCAGTTCGCGCCGGAGGAGCGGGACCGGGTGCTGCTGCTCTTCAGCGCCCATTCGCTCCCGCTCAACATCGTCGATCGCGGCGACCCGTATCCGCAGGAGATCGGCGCGAGCGTGCAGGCCGTCCTGGAGCAATTGGCCGTGGCGAACCGGTATCTGCTGGCCTACCAGTCGGAGGTGGGGCCGGTGCGCTGGCTCGGCCCGAGCACCGAGCGGGTCATCCGTCGCCTGGGCGAGCGCGGCGAGACGCGGGTGCTGGTGGTGCCGATCGCGTTCACCAGCGACCACATCGAGACCCTGAGCGAGCTCGACCGCGAGTACGGCGAGCTGGCGCACCGGGTCGGGATCACCCAGTACCGGCGTGCCCCGGCGCTCAACGACCGTCCCGCCTTCATTGATGCGATCGCGGATCTGGTGAGCGACCACCTTCGCTCGGGCGAGGTCTGCAGCACGCAATATCCCTTCCACTGCCCGGGGTGCGTGAACCCGCAGTGTCGGAACGTGCTCAATCCGGTCGGTGGGGTGGGAAGTTCCCGCGTCGCGGGGGAGGTCAGACCCTGACGGAGGCGTCCTTGGAGCGGGCGGTATCGGGGTCGCGACGCGGCTCCGTGGCGCCCTCGTCCCGCAGCGCTCGGCTCACCGGATAGAGCACCCGCCGCACCAGCCGCTCCGCCATAGCGCG
>DATCWW010000066.1:0-8302 GCA_036566145.1 Gemmatimonadales bacterium | reverse complement strand
GGCCCGGCGGATGCGCGCGGTCGGCGTCGCGCGCGGCGCCTTCCACCTTGCGCCGGAGGTCCGCGGCCCGCTCGGCGCAGCAGAAGCGGGCCAGGCGATCGCGGAGGGGTTGGAGCAGGGGGCCTGGCAGTTCAGCGACATGAAGCGCCCGCCGGAGGAAAAGAAGCCCACGCTCGAGCGGATCGACGTCCTGGGGGGCGACGAGGCCGACGCCCTGGAGCGCGGCCATCGGATCGGCGCGGCGCTGGGCGCGGGCCAGACGCTGGCCCGCGGCATACAGGTGCTCCCGGGCAACGTGTGCACCCCGAGCTACCTCGCGGGCGTGGCCGAGGACCTGGGCAGGCGGCATGGCATGTCGGTGACGGTGCTGGACAAGGCCGCCATCGTGCGCGAGAAGATGGGTGCGCTGCTCGCCGTGGCGCAGGGAAGCGCCGAGGAGCCGCGCTTTATCGTGTTGGAGTACCGCGGCGGCGCGACGTCTCCGGTGGTGCTCATCGGCAAGGGCGTCACCTTCGATACCGGCGGCATCTCGATCAAGCCGGCGCAGAACATGGAGGACATGAAGTACGACATGTCCGGCGCGGCGGCGGTGCTCGGCACCTTCGAGGTGCTGGGCCGGCTCCGGCCGCCGATCCATGTCATCGGCCTCGTTCCCAGCACCGAGAACATGCCTTCCGGCACCGCGGTGCGGCCCGGCGACGTGATCACCAGCCACCTGGGCAAGACCATCGAGGTGATCAACACCGACGCGGAAGGCCGGCTGATCCTGTGCGACGCGCTCAGCTGGGCGCGGCGCTACCAGCCCGCGGCCGTACTGGATATCGCCACCCTCACCGGAGCGATCGTCGTCGCGCTGGGCCACACCGCCTCCGGCGTGATGGGCACCGACGACGGTCTGGTCGAGGAAGTGCGCCAGGCCGGCGAGCGCGCCGGCGAGCGGGTGTGGCCGCTGCCGCTCTGGGACGAGTACCGCGACCTCATGAAGTCGGACATCGCCGACGTGAAGAACGCGGGCGGCCGGCCCGCCGGGAGCATCTCGGCGGGCTGGTTCCTGCGCGAGTTCGTCGACGGGTTCGCCTGGGCGCATCTGGACATCGCCGGCACCGCCTACACCGACCGGGACGATCCGGCGCGGGTCAAGGGCCCCACCGGCATCGGGGTCCGGTTGTTCTCCGAGTTCCTCCTGGGCCGATCGGCCGGCGGAACCGCGTGACAGGCGAACGACGCGCCCTGCGCGTCTTCGTCGTCCTTTCCCTTTCGCTCCTTCCGTCGCTCGCCAGGGCCCAGGTCCCCGAGGATTCGGTGTACGCCGACTCCCTCGCCGAGGACACGGTCAATCAGACCGCCCGTTTCCTCGAGGCCCAGCAGCAGATCAGGGAGCGGGTGCCGACCATGCCGGCGCTCACGCCCGCCGGTCCCCGGCCCGCACTCACCCGCGTCGTCTTCACCCGCGACTCCATCGAGTGGGGCCACGCGGCGACGGTGAGCGACCTGCTCGCCCAGATCCCCGGCGTGTACCTCTGGCGGGGCGGCTTCACCGGCCGGCCGGAGCCGGTCAATTATCGGGGACGGGGCGCCTCGTCCGCCGAGTACTATCTCGACGGCGTCCTGTACCTGCCGTTCGGGGTGGATAGCGTAGCGGTCGATCCGGCGCTCTTCTCCATCAGCCTGCTCGACCGGATCGAGGTGGAGCCGTTGCCCGACGTGCTCCGGGTCTATCTCTTCACCCGCCGCCACGACCTCCGGGCACCGCGCTCCCGCCTCGCCATCGCCCGGGGAGACGGCGACTACGCGCGCTACGAGGGCTCGCTGGAGCGGCGGTTCGATACCGGGGTCGGCTTCGTCCTCGCGGCCGACTACCTGAGCTCGCCCACGGCGAGCGGCACCTCCAGCTCGTACTCCAATACCCAGGTATGGGCCCAGGGGAGTTACGTCCCCAAGCCGACGGTTGGGCTGCAGTACCAATTGATCCGCTCCGGCCCCAACCGCCGACCCTTCGTCGTCTCCGATCCGATCCCGAACGACACCATCGGGGCGGGTTTCGACGCGACCCGCACCGACATGCAGGTCCGACTGGCGCTCAGGAAGCGCGAGACCGGAGACGGCCCCTACATGGACCTGCTGTGGGGCCGTACCGACTGGAACGGCTCCGGGCTGGAGCACAAGGTCGGGCAGGCCGGCGGCTACGCCGGCGTGCGCGGTCCCACCGCGCACGTGGGCGCGTCGGCATTCTACCGCACCCGGTGGACTACGCTCGACGCGCGCGCCACGGCGGGGGTGACCCCGCTCGCAGGACTCGCCGCCTGGGGTGAAGCGGTCCACCAGCACCACGACGGCGGCCGCAACAGTGATTATGTGACGCTGGCGGCCGGACTCGAGCCGGTGCGGGGCCTCGCGCTCACTGGATCGGCGCGGCTCGGCTCGGCGGTCGCCGCGCCGTCGGTGCTCACCGACACCGCCCAGGACCTTCGCGACTACCAGGCGACCCTGGCGTTCAATCGAAGCCGGCTCGGCCTCCAGGCCGGATGGGCTCGGACCTCCGCGTTCAGCCCGTTCGGATACGCCGAGTACCTTCGCATTCCGTCGATCGGACCGGTGGCCGAGACCGAATGGGTGACGGTCGGTGCCCGGATCGCGCCGGTTCGCTGGATCACCCTCGAGGGCTGGTACAGCAACCCGCGCGAGGGCGTGCCCGAGGGGCTGCCGCCCACTCATTCGCAGACCGCGGTCACTCTGCGCTCCAAGTTTCTGCGCCAGTTTCCCAGCGGCATCTTCGACCTGAAGCTCCGGCTGAGCATGGAGGCGTGGGGCGACGGGGTGATCGGGCGCGACGCCTCGGGCGATCCGGTGCGGCTCAACGGCGCGACCTTCTTCCGCAGCCTGGTGCAGATCCAGCTCCAGAGCTTCTCGCTGTACTGGGATCGGTGGAATCTCAGCGCGACGGACCTGACCTACGTGCCCGGATTCCGGATTCCGGCGTACGGCTCGAGCTTCGGCGTCCGGTGGGAGTTCCTAAACTAGGTGAGGGTGGCGCCGTAACCCGTTGTTATTGACTGACCTGCACTGCAGAGCATTCCTGCTATGCCGAGCCCGGCGAAGGATCTACTCATCCGGCCCCCGGTGCCGGCTGAGTGGGTCCCTCGCTGGATCCGGGACGACAACCGTCGGAGCTACCATCCCATCCGTTTCAACGCTAACTTTCACGGCTACTTCGGAGTCGCGGAGGTGGTGTGCCGTACAGCATGACCGGCTTCGGCGCGGCCGACGGCCCGGTGGCCGGAGGCCGACTCCGGGTGGAGATCCGCACGGTCAACCACCGCTACTTCAATCTCGCCGCCAAGCTCCCGGCCGATCTGGCGGGTCTCGAGGGCGAGCTGCGCGAGCGGCTCCGGCGGGAGTTCGACCGGGGACACGTGGCGGTGCAGGCCCGCTGGACCGAGGCGCCGGCCTCGGCCGGCGGCTGGAACGTGGATCTCGAGCGGGCCCGCCTGGTGACGGATCGCCTGCGCGAGATGCAGCGGTCGCTGGGCCTGGGCGGCGACGTGACGGTCGAGCTGGTGGCCCGGCAGCCGGACGTGATCGCCACCGGGGCGGACAGCACGGTCGAGATCGCCTGGAGCGAGGTCGAGCCGGTGGTCGCCAGGGCGAGCGCCGAGTGTCGCGCCATGCGGGCGCGCGAAGGCGCGGCGCTCGCCGCCGAGCTGGGGCATCGGGTGGACCTGCTGGAGCAGGCCGCGGAGCGGATCGCGGCCCGGGGACCGGAGCGCCTGGTCCGCGAGCGCGACCGGCTCCGCACCGCCGTTGCCGAGCTGCTCGACGGGCGCCCGGTGGACGATGCCCGGCTGGCGCAGGAGATCGCCTTCCAGGCCGACCGGCTCGACATCACCGAGGAGCTGGTGCGCTTTCGGGCGCATGTAGGGGCGGTGCGGGCGGCGCTCGCCGGCGACAAGCCGGCCGGCAAGCAGCTCGGCTTCCTCGCCCAGGAACTGGGACGCGAGGTGAACACGATGGGCTCGAAGGCCAACGACGCGGAGATCACGCACCAGGTCGTCGCCATGAAGGGCGAGCTCGAGAAATTCCGGGAACAGCTCGAGAATCTGGAGTGAAGCCGTTCCTGCTGGTCCTCTCGGCGCCTTCGGGAGGGGGAAAGAGCAGCATCGCGCGGAACCTGCTCCAGGGACGGGACGATCTGGGCTATTCCGTCTCGGCCACGACCCGGCCGATCCGCGAGGGAGAGCGTGACGGCGTCGACTACTACTTCCTCACCCGGGAAGAGTTCGTCCGCCGAAGGGACGCCGGGGAGTTCCTGGAGTGGGCCACCTACGGGGGCCACCTGTACGGCACCCTGCGGAGCGAGATCGAGCGGATCTTCGCGCGCGGGCGCCACGCGGTGCTGGACATCGAGATCGAGGGGGCCCGGCAGATCCGGGCCAATTTCCCGAACTCGCTCCACGTCTTCGTCCTGCCGCCGTCGGCCGATGTCCTGGTGGGCCGGCTCACGGGCCGCAAGACGGAGCCGGTGGAAGTGATCCGGGAACGGGTCTCGCGCGCCGCCGACGAGCTGGCCGCGGTGGCCGAGTACGATTACGCGCTGGTGAACGAGGAGCTGGTCGTCGCCGTGGCACAGGTGGCGGCGATCCTGGACGCGGAGGCCCGGCGGGTGTCACGCCAGGACACGCTGCCGAGCTTCATCGAGCGGTTGCGGCGGGACGTGATGACGGCCGTCACCAAGATCTGAATCGCACCTCAAGGAGAGCGCATGCGCATCACCACACCGTCCGAAGTCGCCCGCCAGGCGGGGAACAAGTATCTGGGCGTGCTGGTGGCGGCGAAGTTCGCCCGCTACCTGAACGAGTTCCCCAAAGACCAGCTGAACGCCCAGGGCGAGAAGCTCACCACCAAGGCGATGCAGTCGCTGGTGGACGGGGAGCTCAACTACAAGCTGCTCCGCCGCCGCCGCAGCGAGGCGTGATGGCGTGGGCCGGCCGCCACGTCGTCCTCGGCGTGTCGGGCGGGATCGCCTGCTATAAGAGCTGCGTCCTCGCCCGCCGGCTGACCGAGGCCGGGGCCCGGGTCGACGTCGCGCTGACCCACGGCGCCGGCGAGTTCGTGCGGCCGCTCACCTTCGAGGCGCTCACCGGGCGCTCCGTCCTCTCCTCCCTGTGGGAGCCGGGCGGGGCGCTCGCGCATGTCCGGCTGGGCCAGCAGGCCGACCTGATCCTGGTCGCCCCGGCGACGGCGCACCTGATTGCGCGGATGGCCCAGGGGCTGGCCGACGACTTCCTCACTACGCTGCTCCTCGCGGCTACCGCGCCGGTCGTGCTCGCGCCCGCCATGAACGACGAGATGTACGCCCGCCCCGAGACCCAGGCCAATCTGGAGCGGCTCCGGGTACGCGGGGTCACGCTGGTCGGTCCCGAGATCGGCGCGCTGGCGGAGGGCCCGTCCGAGCGCCCCGGCCGGATGAGCGAGCCCGAAACCATTCTGGCGCACGCGGGCCGTGTCCTTCGCGGCACCGGGCCGCTGCGCGGCCGCCGGGTCGTGGTGACGGCGGGGCCGACGCGCGAATCGATCGATCCGGTGCGGGTGGTGACCAATCGCTCGAGCGGGAAGATGGGGTATCGCATCGCCGAGGCGGCCTGGGAGCGGGGCGCGGACGTCGTGCTCATCTCCGGCCCGGTGGCCCTGCCGGCGCCGATCGGCCCCACCGTGCGACGGGTGGAGAGTACGGCGGATCTCGAGGAGGCGGTGCGAGCGGAGCTCCCGGCGGCCGATGTGCTGGTCATGGCGGCCGCTCCCGCCGACTTCCGTCCCAGCGACCCCAGCGATCGCAAGCGCTCCCGCACCGACGGCGCGCTGGCGATTCCGATGGAGCCGACCGGCGACATCCTGCACGCGACCCGGGCCGCGCGGAAGCCCGGCAGCGTGATGGTGGGCTTCGCGCTGGAGACCGGAGACGCGCTGGCCAAGGGCCGGGCCAAGCTGGAGCGGAAGGACCTCGACCTGATCGTGGTGAACGACGCGCTCGAGCCGGGCGCGGGCTTCGAGCACGAGACCAACCGGGTGGCGCTCCTGGGACGGGATGGCTCGCCGCAGATTCTGCCGCTCCAGTCCAAGCGCGAGGTGGCGGAAGCGATCCTGGACACGGTGGAGCGACACCTTGGATGAGCTGACCCGACGCTATCTGGCGCAGCAGGCGGAGCTCGGCGGGCCGGAGGTCATCCTGTCGCGAAAGCGGTCGGTCGAGACGCCAATGCCCGCGCAGCCCGCCGGGACATCGAGGCGCTCCGAGGAGCGTCGGGCCGAGACGCGCGAGCCCGCCCAGTCCGCTCCGAATCCGCCCCGAGGCCGCCTCACCGCGGCCGGTGGCCCGCGCTGGATGGTCGGCGCCCCGCCGATTCCCGGGCCCGGGTTGGCCGTCACCTCGCCCGAGGCCGTGCTCCTGGGCACCGATCTGCACAACCTCGATTCGCTCGAGCAGGTGGCCGAGCGGATTCGCACCACCTACTGCTGCGCGCTCTGTCCCAACCGGACGAACGCGGTTCCAGGCGAGGGCAATCCCAAGGCGAGCCTGGTGCTCATCGGCGAAGGCCCGGGTGCCACGGAGGACGCGACCGGCCGTCCCTTCGTGGGGCAGGCCGGCACGCTGCTGGACAGCATCCTCGAGGCTATTGATGTTCCTCGATCTTCGGTATACATCACCAACATCGTGAAGTGCCGTCCCCCCCAGAATCGAAAGCCTCTGCCCGATGAGATGGCGGCGTGCCTTCCGTACCTCCATCGCCAGCTCGACATCATCCGGCCGCGGGTCATCGTCGCGCTCGGCGGGACGGCGGGCGAGGCCATGCTCGGGGTGCGGAAGAGCCTGGGGGAGCTCCGCGGCAAGGTGCACACGTACAACGGCATCCCGCTGGTCGTGACGTACCATCCCGCGGCCCTGCTGCGCAACCCGAACTGGAAGAAGCCGACCTGGGATGACGTCCGTATCGCCCGACAACTACTCGACCGCTGACCCGTACGTCAGCCGCTCGGCGCCGTGGAACCCAGAGGCGGAGCAGGCCGTCCTCGGCGCCATGCTGCTGGACCAGGACGCCGCGCTTCGCGCCGCCGAGCTGGTGGACGACGCGATGTTCTACCGGGAGGGACACCGGCGCCTCTTCCGCGCCATGCTCGCCCTGGTCGAGCGGCGCAGCGTCATCGACCATATCACGCTGCGCGATGAGCTGCTGCGCCGGGGCGAGCTCGATGCCGCCGGGGGCCTGGAGTACCTGGCCGAGCTGGTGGACGCGGTGCCCACCGCGGCGAACCTGGAATTCCATGCCCGCATCGTCCGCGACAAGGCGATCCTCCGCCGGCTGATCGAGACCTCGACCGCCCTCATTACCGAGGCCTACGAGGGGCACTCGACGGCGACCGAGCTCCTCGACACCGCCGAATCCAGGATCTTCCAGATCTCCCAGCAACGGGGTGAGGAAGGGTTCACCCGGATCAAGGAGATGCTCTGGCCCACGATGGAGCGCATCGAAACGCTCCAGCGCAGCGGCAAGTCGATTACCGGAGTGCCCAGCGGGTTCGTAGACTTGGACGCGATGACGTCGGGGTTCCAGCCGTCGGAGCTGGTAGTGGTGGCGGCCCGGCCCTCCATGGGCAAGACGGCCTTCTGTCTCAACATCGCCGCCAACGCCGCGGCCGAAGGGCAGGGCATCGCCATCTTCTCGCTGGAAATGTCCAAGGAGGCGCTGGTGCAGCGGATGCTCACCGCTACTGCGCGGGTGGACAGCCACCGGGTGCGCCAGGGCACCCTGCGCGACTCCGACTTCACCCAGCTGGCCCGGGCGGCGGGCATCCTGCAGACCTACCAGCTGTGGATCGACGATACGCCGTCCATCACCCTGCTGGAAATGCGGAGCAAGGCTCGGCGGCTCAAGATCGACAACGACGTCCGCCTGATCGTGGTGGACTACCTGCAGCTCATGCGGAGTCCCGAGTACAGCGAAAACCGGGTCCAGGAGATCAGCGACATCTCGCGCTCGCTCAAGGCGCTGGCGCGCGAGCTGGAAATCCCGGTCATCGCGCTGTCCCAGCTCTCCCGCGCCTCGGAGCAGCGGGGCGGCGAGCGCAAGCCGATCCTCTCCGACCTCCGCGACTCCGGCGCCATCGAGCAGGACGCCGACCTGGTCATCTTCATCCATCGCGCCGAGTACTATGATCGGGAAGACGAATCCAAGCGCGGCCTCGCCGAGGTGATGCTGGCCAAGAACCGCAACGGCCCCACCGGGGACGTCCAGCTCAAGTTCACCCG